>JAYNJA010000134.1:0-8314 GCA_038109705.1 Thalassolituus sp.
TGTCTGATGCGCCAATACGGATAGCATCCAGCAATATTTTATTGACGAAGCGTACGATTGTGGCGTCATCTCCCGGTCCGGCATCTGCATCATTCTGCTTGTCCCTGCTATCAGGATCTTCCAGATCAACTTCGTCTAATGCGCTATCCAAATCATCAAACGCATCTTCTAAACTTGTATCTGCTGCAGAAATAAGGCGATCAACGGCAATCGATAGTTTGTCTTCTTCTACAAGGATAGCTTCTACGCTCATCCCTGTGTTGAATTTGATTTCGTCAATACCAAGGATATGTGACGGGTCACTCTGTGCTACGTAAAGGCGATTACCACGGGTAAATAATGGCAGTATCCGGTGCTTCTCTATGAGTGACTGGCTTACCAGCCCCTGAGGCATCAGTTCTGAATCAAATGCTGATATATCGAGAAGCGGCAGACCAAACTCATCGGAGGCGAGGCTTGCAACGGATTGTGCAGATATAGCGCCAGAAGATACAGCAATGGAAGTAAAACTACGTTTTTCTTCCTTCATCTTCTTCAGAATACTTTCAACCTGATCTGAGGATATCAGGCCGCTTTCAACAAGGCGTCGGGGAAGACCGGTAAGTTGAGTCATTCACAGGGTTCCATTGTTTTTTCAGCACAATAGCAAAACGAGTGGTTGTGAACTACTGGTGAGGGTTCGAAACGTTAGCTGGTTCTCAGCGAATGTATAAAAAAAAACCCCGCTATGCGGGGTTTTTCGCAAATGCTGAACGGTATCAGCAAACGCCGTTGGTGGTACAGGTGCCTGATTTCACCCAGGTTACCTGACCGTTAGTCAGAGTAGGGGTCAGGACGTAGGTGTAACCGCCGGCAGTAGCCTCTGCAGTCGCTGTGATGATTGCAGTGTCATCAGCAACTGCAACGGACGCAACATTAGCACCGCCAGCTGCGCCGGTAACGGCTCCATTGACTTTGCTGCTATCACTTGCGTCACAGGTTGTCAGGGTGCCGTTAGTCTGGGCGCAGACTTCGATCGCATTCTTTACACCTTGAGTTGCTGAAATTACTTCAGTGAAGCGTGCTTCAGTGGTGTAGTTCTGGTAAGCAGGGATCGCAACAGATGCCAGAATACCGATGATCGCAACAACGATCATTAATTCAATAAGGGTAAAACCTTGTTGTGCTTTGATGTTTTTCATAGGGCTTCTCCACTCTCTTTCGAGATTTGTTATTGGGCGACTGCTTTCCGGACCTTTTCAAAGGGGGAGCCTTTCAGCGGTCTTACCTGTCATGTTTCATGACTGTGAGTGGAGTTTGCCAAGCTTCCCTGAGTGTCGCAAGCCCCAGATCCGGGCTTAAGTCACATTTTTTGACGCGTTTTATTTTTAATCAGAAAAACTGAACAAAATCTGCGCAAAGAGTGACAATTTTGGTCACTTTTTACGCGGATTTTCTTAGTTTTCCTGCATCCGCATCGACAGGTCGATGGCTTTGCAATCTTTAGTCAAAGCACCGATAGAAATGAAATCTACGCCGGTCTCTGCGTACTGGCGCAGTGTGTCTGTTGTGATGCCGCCGGAGGCTTCCAGTTTGATCTGGCCATTGGATAATTCACGTGTATGAGCAACTGCGTCACGCATCGTTTCAGGGGTGAAGTTGTCCAGCATGATGATGTCAGTGCCAGCTTTAATTGCCTCATCCAGCTGTGTGGTGTTTTCAACTTCGACTTCGACTGGTTTGCCCGGCGCAATCTCATGGGCCTGTTTTACTGCTTCGGTGATGCCTCCCGCTGCCATGATGTGGTTTTCCTTAATAAGGAACGCATCATAGAGGCCAATCCGGTGGTTAAAGCAGCCGCCAACAGACACCGCATATTTCTGCGCGATACGTAGCCCCGGAATCGTTTTACGGGTATCAAGTAAACGAACTCCGGTTCCCGACACCATGTCAGCGTACTTTCGGCACAGAGTGGCAGTGCCCGACAAAGTCTGGAGGAAGTTCAGTGCGCAACGTTCGCCGCTGAGCAACGAACGGGATGAGCCTTTCAGTTCAAACAACACCTGATCAGGTTGTACCTGATCACCATCCTGTACTCGCCAGGTCACCTCAACAGAGGTGTCGATCTGGCGGAAGACTTCGTTCACCCAGGCCTGACCAGCAATAATGGCGGCTTCACGCGAGATAATGCGTGCGTGGCTGGTTTGAGTGGCTGGAATCAGCTGGGCAGTGATATCACCGCTGCCGATGTCTTCAGCGATCGCACGGCTGACAGCGGTGCGGATGTCTTCTTGGTGCAGGCTGAGATCCATAGTCTGGTGCTCGTTCGGGAAGAATGTTCAGAAATAAAAAAAGAGGCGGGATTCTACACGAATTCCGCCTCCTGCGCAGGTGTGTCCTATGCTCTGTGTTATGAGTCAGAATGAACCTACTTCTGCAGGTAGTCCCTGGTCAGTTTGAATACCACAGGGCTCAGCAACAGCAGGGCAATCAGGTTTGGAAGGGCCATGAGTGCATTGAGCGTATCCGCCACAAGCCAGGCCAGATTCAGTTCCTGAGTTGCACCGATCGGGATGGCAATGACCCACAGTGCGCGGAAGACCCACACGGCTTTTACCCCAAACAGGTATTCGGTGCAGCGCTCGCCATAGAAAGACCAGCCAATAATGGTAGTGAAGGCAAAGACCGCAAGACCCAGTGTGACGATGTACTGGCCGATCACCGGCAGCCCAGAGTTAAAAGCCGCAGCAGTCAGGGATGCCCCAGATTCGCCAGATTGCCAGGCGCCGGAAGCGACAATAACCAGGCCAGTAATAGAGCAGATCACGATGGTGTCGATAAAGGTACCCAGCATGGCAATCGTGCCCTGACGGACAGGACTATCGGTGGTTGCGGTTGCGTGTGCAATCGGCGCGCTACCCAGGCCTGCTTCGTTGGAGAAGACGCCACGGGCGACGCCATAGCGGATAGCGGCCCACACGGTCGCACCGGCAAAGCCGCCAGCGGCAGACATCGGGGTAAAGGCGTGTTCAATAATAAGCGAGAAGGCCGCTGGGATTTCGGCGGCAAAGATAACCAGTAGTACGATGCCTGCGAGTACATAGGTGATGGCCATAAAGGGCACCAGCTTACCTGCGACATCAGAAATGCGGCGGATTCCACCAATAAGTACCAGGGCGACCAGTACTGCGACTACAACGCCTGTTACCCATTCTGGGATGCCGCTGCCGCCGATTTCAATATGGTTTATGGCGTCTGCGACCGAGTTGGCCTGTACGCCATTGCCAATGCCAAAGCCTGCGAGCATACCGAAGAAGGCAAAGGTGCCTGCCAGCCATTTGAATTTCGGACCAAGACCATTTCGGATGTAGTACATAGGGCCGCCAACAAAGTGGCCTTGCTCGTTCTTTTCACGGAAGCGCACGGCAAGTACCGCTTCGGAATATTTAGTTGCCATGCCAATTAAGGCAATCACCCACATCCAGAAAATCGCGCCTGGGCCACCCATGGCAACGGCTGTTGCAACCCCGGCGATATTACCGGTGCCTATCGTCGCCGACAGTGAGGTCATCAGGGCATTAAATCCGGAGATTTCCCCTTCACCGTGTTTATGCCGGCCTTTCCAAAGTTCAATAAATCCGGTTTTGAGGTGCAGCACCGGATAGGCCTTCAGGCCAATGGTGAGGTAAATACCCGTCAGGGCAATAAGAAACAGCATTGGTGGCCCCCAGGCCCAGCTGTTCAGAGTATTCAGAAACTCCATGATTACGTTCCATTACTTTTGTTTTAACCGGACTATATCGGCCCGTCGGGTTTATGCCAAACTTGGCAGGTAATTGAATGCTTTGGGAAACAGGAATCTCTGTGATTATTCAGAAAGGCCGGCTCGATGTTGCTGCGTGGGTCGCATCACCAAATTTTGGCTCTCGCCCGGATGCCGATGATATTTCTCTATTGGTCGTACATAACATAAGTCTGCCGCCGGGACAGTTTGGTACTGGGTGCGTGCAGCGGTTTTTCTGCAACGAACTGGATTCGTCTGAGCATCCTTATTTTGAAGAAATCGCCGGCTTACAGGTGTCGAGTCATCTGTTGATCGAGCGCAGCGGTGATATTTTCCAGTTTGTGAATTTTAATGATCGCGCCTGGCATGCCGGGATGTCAGAGTTTGCTGGCCGGGATAACTGTAACGACTATTCTATAGGTATCGAGCTCGAGGGTACGGATACCTATCCATACAGTGATGAGCAGTATCTTGCTTTGGCTCAGATTACCGGGGCTCTGATGGCGTATTATCCGAGGTTAACGGTGGATCGTATTACCGGACATGAAAACATCGCGCCGGGGCGTAAAACCGATCCGGGGCCGGCGTTTGACTGGGATCGTTACCGAGCGATGCTGGAGTCTGAATTTTCAGGAAAGAACTTATGAAGTTTCTGGTGCTATTTGTTGTATTGCTCTGGCAGCAACGTTTCCCCTTGCCGCATCGAAGTACCAGTAGTCGCACCTTCGCCTACTGGTTGCGCCTTGCAGGACGTCTGCCGGGGTTTACGAAGCTGAACCGGCATCTCCGCTACCTATGGATTGTGCTGATTCCGGTGGTGCTTCTATCTGTAGCGACCTATTTCGCTGATCAGTATCTGTTTGGGCTGGTTGGCGTTGCCCTGAAGATTCTGATTCTTCTTTATGTGCTTTCACATATCAGTATTGGTAAACACCTTGAGGCTTACCGGAGCGACTTACGCAAAGGGGATACACAGGGGGCGTACCATTGTGCCGATCAGTACCTTGCGGTCCCTGAGGTGCATGTCAGTGATGATCTCAGTAGCATGAACTATCAGGTGATCAGGGCGCTGCTTCATCGCTGGTTTGAGTTTTTCTTTCTGATGGTGTTCTGGTTCATGATCGGGGGAATTCCAGGGATTCTTCTGGCCTGGTTCAGTCTTCAGTACGCACGCGCAACCCACTGCGATGCTGAAGGCTGGCGTTACCTGCACTGGATTGAGTGGATCCCGGTACGCTTGTTAGGGCTTACTTACGCTCTGGCTGGCAATTTCACGCGGGCATTTCCGGTTCTGCATAGCTATCTCTGGGATCGGATCACCCACAGTGCTGACGTACTGTACCGGGTTGCGAGTGAGTCACTCGCGACAGACGACGAGAATGTTTCAGCCAAAGCGATTGACGAGAACGCCACGGCTGCCGCTGAAGAGCTGGATGCCTGGCAGCGTCTCCACGTACGTTCGCTGTCGGTATGGATGGTCATTATTGCGGTAGCCACAGTCGGTGGTTATTTGCTTTAACAGTCAGCACGCTCTGGTACTGTTATTAATTGCCCGGAATCAGTGACGAGCTGTTGCTCCAAGCCAGGCAGCACCACGTACGCCACTGGAATCACCATGGATGGATTTGCGCAATGGCGTGATAACCGTGTCGGAGAATACCCATTCGCTCCAGAGCTTTGGCACTTCAGTAAAGACCGATGGGATATTAGATACACCGCCACCGAGCACGATGACATGCGGGTCCATAATGTTAATCACTGCAGCGAGAGCTTTGGCCAGGCGCCGATGGTGACGCTGTAGTACTTCGTGCGCTTCGCTGTCTCCCTTGGTCGCTGCTTCTACCCAGATCTCCGCACTCAGGTCTTTCCCTGTTTCTTCTTTCGCCTGCAGGCGGATGCCAGTCCCTGATAGCAGAGTTTCAAGACATCCTTTCTGACCACAATAGCAGGGGAGTTGTGCGTCATCTTCGTCACGCCAGGGAAGTGGGTTGTGTCCCCATTCACCAGCGATTGCGTTTGGGCCGTTGACCAACTGGCCATTGACCACCCAGCCGCCGCCACAACCCGTGCCGACAATCACCGCAAAAACGCTTTTGAAACCGGCGCCTGCACCGTCCGTAGCTTCTGACAGGGCAAGGCAATCGGCGTCGTTGGCGATAACGACAGTCTTGTTCAGAGCTCTTTCTATATCGCCCTTCAGATCCTCTCCAATGAGGCAGGTGGTATTGGCGTTTTTAACCAGGCCGGTCTGGTAGGAGAGGGCTCCGGGAATGCCTATTCCCAGCGTGTAGTCTTCATTAAGCTCTGTTGCGGCGTCCTGCACCAGGGTCAGAATGTTATTGAGGATATCTGGGTAGCTGTTGCGGGGAGTGGGGGAGCGCCGTCTCAGGAGCTCATTGCCGTTTTCATCCAGAGCGATAATTTCTGTCTTGGTACCGCCCAGATCAATGCCAAACTGAAGCATAACTGCCTGCAAAGTCGATGACTGAACAGACAGTTTAAACGGGCTGTCAGTCGTCGCAATAGTCTTTCATCATAACTTCGAGCATGTTGGAGCCATCGACAACGCGGCAGCCATTACCAAACAGGCTTGGAGTCAGTTCCTGGCTCCATACGATCTCAATTTTACAGGGAGCAGTACGACGGTCATTATCCTGCAGGATATCGACCAGTTCTATTTCATGCACTGAACCGTTCGCCAGAGGTTGATAACTGGAAATCATCAGGCCGCTCTTCGACCAGTTGACCACCATACCCAGGCAGTCATCGCCGCCTTTCTTAAATACACTGACGGTGCTTTTTAATTGCCAGCGTGGCTCCATGCGCATTTCTGCGAATGATTTAGCGCCCATGTCCGCGCCCTCCGGATGTTTACGATACACTTCCAGTGTAGACATAGATGGGCACTTCGCGCCGTAAACTAACAAAGGAACAGCACATGAGCAGGATAGTCACACGCGTTGACGTCATTCGCCACGGAGAACCTGAAGGTGGAAATGTTTTGCGAGGCCGGACTGATCATAGACTCACCACAAAAGGCGAAGAACAGTTCCGTTCCCGGTTACGGCGAAACAATTCGCCCTGGACGCACATCGTTACGTCGCCGCTGCAGCGATGCTATGCCAGTGCTCACTGGTTGTCATCGGAGAACGGGATACCTGTTACGGTTGATGAGCGTTGGGCAGAAATTGATTACGGTGACTGGGAAAACCGCCCAATGACTGAGCTTATGGATCATAAAGACTCACCTATTGCCAGGCTCTGGACTGATCCGATGAATTTCTGTGCGCCCAATGGCGAGGCCGTTCCTGCTCTGCAGGAGCGGGTCATGGAGGCCTGGGCACATCTCATCAGCGAACACCCGGGTAAAAACGTGCTGGTGGTATCGCATGGCGGAGTGATGAGGGTGCTGGCGCAACGCCTGCTTGAACTTGCACCGCAGGCAATGAACCGGTTGGGTATTCCATATGCGGGATTGATGAGATTCACCATTGAACAATACGATGATGGTACTCATTGGGTAACACTGGCAGGCCTGGATGGTGAGGCGTTGTAAGCCCTGTTTATGGCTTACGGAATTTGAGTGTCATGCGGTCACTTTCACCAATACTTTCGAACAGCGCGCGGTTTTCTTCTCCCCCTCGCAGAGTCGGGGGAAGAGACCAGACTCCATGTGGGTGATCGCGGGTATCCCTGGGATTCGCATTGATCTCTGAATGACCGGCGGGAACAAAACCGGCGTTTATTGCCAGTTGAGTGACATAGGCCTCACTGACATAACCACTTTCAATCATTTGTTGCCGGGTAAAGTTATCCGCCGCCCGGTGCTCAACTACACCGAGGATGCCTCCTGGTTTCAATACCCGGTAGGCTTCATCAAACACGCTTTGTTCCTGGGAGTTGCGCATCCAGTTGTGAACGTTACGGAACGTCAGAACGCGATCGGCTTCGGCAGAGCGGGCGATGCCCAAATGTGTTGGTGGCTCAAGCTCGGTTACGTAAATATTGCCATAGACCTCGGGGGCCAAAAGAAAACGTTTATTGAAGGCGCTGCGGCTTTCGCGGAAGAAGCGGACATTGCTGTCGGCGGGAAAGTGCGCGGCGATCAATTGTCCGTCTTTTTTCAGAAATGGCGCCAGAACAGCAGTGTACCAGCCGCTTCCTGGCCATAACTCAACTACGACCTGATCCGGATGAACGTCAAAAAACATCAGTGTTTCCGCCGGATGACGATAGCGGTCCCGGGCGGTTTCAGAGTCGTTACGTGCAGGATAAAGCGCTGATGCTGTCTCTTGCGGATCTGTTTCAGCGGGAGGTACTTCTGCAGCAATCGCATGGTCAGACTGCTGGCAACCGCACAGCATCAATGCTGCGCTTAATGTCAGGACTGCAGATTTCATCCCTGAAGGTCTCCCGGTGACAGTAAGCTGCGGCTTACCTGTTTACAATATCGTGTTCGACTTCCCACGGCGGTGTAGGGCGAACCGATTCAATCACAAAGTCTACAAAGCTACGTACTTTCGCCGACTGTTGTCGGTTTCTTGGGTAGAG
>JAYNJA010000135.1:0-8169 GCA_038109705.1 Thalassolituus sp.
GTGCAGTACACATTGACGTCGATGCAGAGCAGGGTGGCGTAAAACTACTGCGTGTGCGAGATGATGGCCACGGTATTCCGAAAGACGATCTGGCTCTGGCATTAAGCCGCCACGCTACCAGTAAGATTACAACTCTGGATGATCTTGAAGCGGTTGGCACTATGGGTTTCCGAGGGGAGGCTCTTGCCAGTATCTCATCAGTGTCCCGTCTGACGCTGACTTCCCACGATAAAGAAGCTGAAGACGCATGGCAGGTGAAAGCGGAAGGCCGTGATATGGCTGCGGAAATCAGCCCGGCGGCACATCCGGTGGGTACCACGGTCGAAGCTCGCGATCTGTTTTTTAATACGCCCGCGCGCCGTAAGTTTTTACGCACCGAAAAAACCGAATTTTCGCATCTCGAAGATACTCTGAAAAAACTCGCACTCAGTCGCTACGACGTGGGGTTTACGCTGCGCCACAACAACCGTGTTATTCATTCGCTGCGGCCGGCCAGTCGTGAAATCGATCGTGAAAAACGTGTGGCGACACTGCTCAACCCGCAATTTATCGACAGCGCGGTGCATATCGAAACCGAAGCTGCAGGTCTGACTATTGAAGGGTGGGTTGGCCTGCCGACTTTCTCCCGCTCACAGGCGGACATGCAGTACTTCTTTGTGAATGGCCGTGCGGTACGCGACAAACTGGTCGTTCACGCAGTAAAGCAAGCCTACCGCGATGTGTTGTATCACGGTCGCCACCCTGCCTTTGTGCTGTATCTGTGGCTTGACCCAAAGCTGGTGGACGTTAACGTTCACCCGACCAAGCATGAAGTGCGTTTTCGCGATGGTCGTCTGGTGCATGATTTTATTTTCCGTTCGTTGCATCGTGCGCTGGCCGATGTACGCCCTGAGCAACCGACTACTGTTATGCAACCGACGCCGTCGCCGGCTGCTACGGGTACAGAAGCCGGGGAGTTTCAGGGGCAGAACCGACTCGACTGGCAAGCACCTGCGTCAGCTCCGTTTTCTCAAGGGAATTCAGCGCCGGCATTTGGCGGTAGCGGGTATGCAAATAACCAACGCCCTTCTCTGGGCGCAGTGGCAGAACAACTGCGCAGTTATGAGCAGATGGCCAGTGCGCAATTAAAAGAGCCACAGCTAAGAACGCCGCAGGCATTACCGGATACTGAAAGCGAAGATATGCCGCCGTTGGGCTTTGCTATCGCTCAGCTCCATGGGATCTATATTCTCTCTCAGAATGCACAGGGTCTTGTGGTGGTTGATACCCATGCCGCCCATGAGCGTATTACTTACGAACGCTTAAAAATTGCCGTGGACCAGCAGGGCGTACAGAGTCAGCCTTTATTAGTACCTGAGACCCTGCATGTCAGTGAACGCGAAGCCGACACTGCCGAGCAGTTTGCGGATGAATTCCGTGCCTTTGGTGTCGAGCTTGCCCGGGTGTCGCCTGAGAGTCTGGTGATACGCCAGATTCCGGTACTGCTGCAACAGGCCAATGTAGCTCAGTTGATTACGGATATGCTGTCTGACCTGATGGAACACGGTGCCTCTGATCGTATTCTTGCGCATCGCAATGAACTGCTGGGTACAATGGCCTGTCATGGTTCGGTACGAGCTAACCGCAAACTCACCATTCCTGAAATGAATGCTCTGTTGCGTGATATGGAAGCCACCGAACGTTCAGGTCAATGTAACCATGGTCGCCCGACCTGGACCCAACTCACTATGTCTGAGCTCGACAAACTCTTTTTGCGGGGCCGCTGATGAGCAGCACAGATAACTTCAACAGTACTGAACTGCCACCGGCGATTTTCCTGATGGGGCCGACGGCCTCGGGTAAAACTGCGCTGGCGTTAGAGCTGGTTAAAAATTATCCGTGCGAAATTGTCAGTGTGGATTCCGCGCTGATTTATAAGGGCATGGATATCGGTACGGCGAAGCCGGATGCAGACATGCAGAAGATCGCGCCGCATCGGCTGATTGATCTGATTGATCCGGCCGAAAGCTATTCTGCGGCGACTTTCCGTAACGATGCCCTGCGTGAAATGGCCGAAATTACCGCGGCTGGAAAAGTGCCCTTATTAGTTGGCGGCACTATGATGTACTTCAAATTCTTGCGTGACGGCTCGGCGGACCTGCCGCAGTCAGACGAAGTGATCCGTGAGCAATTACTGCAGGATGGCTTAGAAAAAGGCTGGCCGGCCATGCATCAGCGCCTTGCGGAAGTCGATCCTGAATCTGCCCGCAGGCTGAAGCCTATGGATTCCCAGCGCATACAGCGGGCGTTAGAGGTGTATCTGATTTCAGGTAAAACCCTGACCGAGCACTGGGCCGAGCAGCAGACTGAGCCTCTGCCCTATCATGTTGTTAATCTTGCGGTATGTCCGAGTGATCGCAAAAAGCTACACGAACGTATTGCGCAGCGATTCCGCATTATGGTGGAACAAGGCTTTGTTCCTGAGGTCGAAGCGCTGTACGACCGTGGCGATCTGCATAAAAACATGCCATCAGTGCGCTGTGTTGGCTACCGTCAGGCATGGGATTATCTGGATGGCGAATATGGCTACGATGAGATGATCGAACGGGGCATTATCGCCACGCGCCAGTTGGCGAAAAGACAGATCACCTGGCTGCGAAGCTGGCCTGATCTTCATTGGCTGGAGACGGATGATCCCGATATTCTCAGAAATGCCTTGAAAATACTTAACGCCAACGCCATATTTAGCACTTGTTAGGGATCATGGCCAGAATTCACACGCTCGGTGTAGGTGTATTGGGCGTTCTGGACGTGAAAACTGACATCCCTGGGGCTACAATTTTATTTATTCGCCGACCGCAGATTGGAAGGCACTCTCTCATTTCAGGAGAACAACTATGTCAAAAGGGCACTCTCTACAAGACCCTTACCTTAACCAGTTGCGCAAAGAGCGTATTCCGGTATCTATCTTTCTGGTGAATGGCATCAAACTGCAGGGACAGATCGAATCATTCGATCAGTTCGTTATCCTGCTGAAGAATACTGTTTCGCAGATGGTGTACAAGCACGCGATCTCGACTGTTGTACCAAGCCGCAATGTACGCCTTACTCCTGCAGAAACAGGCGAAAGCGAAGACTGATCACCCTGTTGAGGATGGCTTCGACTCCATGTCAGGACAACAAGCCATCCGGACACCTTCCATTCTCACCGGGTTACACCTGGATACTGCTGACTGAAATGGGTCTGCGGTACTTCTGCGTACGCAGTCTGCACTATTTATCTCTGAGCGCTTTATCTTTCAACGCGCCAGATCTGAATATTTTACATCCGAACAAATTAAGTCTGATTAGAGGTCTCTGTGTTTTTCGAACGTCCTGAAGCCGGTGGTGAAGAGGCGATTCTCGTACACGTTGATTTTCCCGAGGGTATTAACCGGGAAGACCTGAACGAATTCCGTGAGCTGGTGATATCCGCAGGGGTAGATCCGGTTGATCTGGTGACGACGAAACGCGACGTGCCACACGTAAAAACTTTTGTCGGTAAAGGCAAAGTGGAAGAAATCGCTGAGCTGGTGCAGTTGCATCAGGTCGGTGTTGTTATTTTTAACCACGCGCTGACACCAAGTCAGGAGCGTAACGTCGAGCGTATTGTTCAGTGTCGCGTGCTCGACCGTACCGGTCTGATTCTTGATATTTTTGCTCAGCGTGCGCGTACCCACGAGGGTAAATTGCAGGTTGAGCTGGCGCAGCTGCAGCATCAGTCGACCCGACTGATCCGTGGCTGGACGCACCTTGAACGCCAGAAAGGTGGTGTGGGTCTGCGCGGGCCGGGTGAAACCCAGCTTGAAACTGACCGTCGACTGCTGCGCGAGCGCGTAAAAAGTATTCACGCTCGTCTGGAAAAAGTCCGTGCTCAACGTAACCAGAGTCGCCGCGCGCGCAAGCGTTCTGCAGTGCCGACGGTTGCCATTGTGGGTTACACCAACGCCGGTAAATCGACTCTGTTTAATGCACTGACCAATGCCGAGGTATACGCTGCGGATCAGCTGTTCGCCACACTTGATCCGACCTTACGTCGACTGGATCTTGATGATGTAGGTGAGGTGGTGCTGGCTGACACGGTAGGCTTTATCCGCCACCTGCCACACAAGCTGGTTGAGGCTTTCCGTGCGACGTTGCAGGAAGCCGCAGAAGCCGATCTGCTGATGCACGTCATCGACTGTGCTTCACCGGAGCGTGAGGGCAACATCGAGCAGGTCGAATACGTACTCGGAGAAATCGAAGCCGATGATCTTCCGGAGTTACGGGTCTATAACAAAATTGATCTGCTCGAACACGGCGAAGCCCGTATTGATCGCAACGAAGAGGGCACTCCCGTCGCTGTTTGGGTATCCGCACGCGAACAACTCGGTTTTGATTTGCTCAAACAGGCTATAGCCGAGTTGATGGGCGAAGAATTATTCGAAAATACCATCACGCTTAAGCCTGCTGATGCGCGCCTGCGTTCAATTCTTTACGAACTGGGTGGCGTGCGTGGTGAGAATTTTGCAGATAATGGCGACATGTTGCTTGATGTTCGTATGCAACTGCAGGATTTTCGCCGTGCTCTCGCCAGAGCAGAGGTGCAGGAAAATAGATTCATTGCGCCGCCAGATGAGCCCTGGCTCTGATTGGCCGATGTTTTTGCGCCTGTGACTGGCCGCTGCGTGGAAATCCGTTATCATTACGGACACGAGTATTTTTACACACAAAGGCACACACTGACTGGAGTGAACTATGGCCTGGAATGAGCCTGGTGGTAATGGCAACAAACCGAAGGATCCCTGGGGTAACAACAACCGGGGTAACGGTGGTGGTGGCAATCAGCCGCCTGATCTGGATGAAGTGATCCGTAAACTCACTGATAAACTCAATGGCCTGTTCGGCGGTAAGCGTTCTGGTGGTAATGGCGGTAACAATGACGAGGGCAGCATTCTTGGCTTCCTGGTGGTTGCTGGCATCATCGGTGTCGTACTGTTCGTAATGAACGCTTTCTACATTCTGGATACTCAGGAACGTGGCGTGGTACTGCAAACAGGTAAGTACGACCGCACCGAATCTGAAGGTCTCCATTTCAAATGGCCAATTATCGAAGACGTGATCATCGTTAACGCGACCCGTGTTCGTGAAGCCGAAGTCAGCGAAAGCATGCTGACCGAAGACGAAAACATCGTTTCAGTAAAACTCAATATTCAATACCGTGTTACCGACCCAGAGTCGTTTGCTCTGCGTGTTGAAAATCCGGAACTGACTCTGCGTGATGCTGCAGAGAGTGCTCTACGTCATGAAGTAGGCTCCACTGAGATGGACCCGATTCTGACGACAGGTCGTGTAGTTCTGGCTGAAGCGGTTAAGCAGCGCCTGCAGAATTACCTCGATGAGTATGAAACAGGTATCACTCTGCAGAACGTAAACATCAAAGAAGCGACGCCGCCTGCGGCAGTAAAAGAAGCTTTCGATGACGTTCAGCGTGCAAAGCAGGATAAAGAGCGCACCATCAACGACGCTGAAGCGTACGCCAACTCGGTGGTACCGGAAGCTCGTGGTCGTGCCCAGCGTCAGCTGGAAGAAGCCCGCGCATACAAAGAGCAGGTTATTGCTCGTGCACAGGGTGAAGCGAACCGCTTTAAAGCACTGTTAGCAGAATACGAAAAAGCCCCACAGGTAACCCGTGAGCGTCTGTACATTGATGCCATCAGCCAGGTTTACACCAACAGCAGCAAAGTGCTGGTGGATGTCGAAGGCGGCAACAACATGATGTACCTGCCACTGGATAAACTGACTGACCCTGTGCAGAAAGCCGCACGCCAGTCGGGTATGACTGAAGACGACATCAAGCGTCTGACAGATGAAGTGATCCGCGAAGCGAATTCACGTCGTTCATCTACGTCTACTACCAATATCCGTCGGGAGGGTCGCTAATGTCACCTAAAGCATTTACGTTTCTGATTGTCCTGGCCATCGGTCTGATGGTGGGTAGCCAGAGCTTCTACATCATCAAAGAAACCGAACGTGCGATTAAGCTTGAGTTCGGTGAAATCGTTGATCCGGATATCCAGCCAGGTATCGGTTTTAAAGTGCCGATGATGCATGTCATCAAGCGTTTTGATGCCCGCGTACTGACGCTGGACACTCAGCCTTCACGTTTCCTGACCTCAGGTAAGAAGTACGTGATTGTGGATTCTTATGCGAAATGGCGTATCAAAGACGTTCGTACCTACTACCAGGCAACGTCAGGTGATCGCACCCGTGCGACTCTGCTGCTTGAAAACCAGGTAAACAAAGGCCTGCGTGACGAAATCGCAGCCCGTAGCCTGTACGAAGTGGTATCTGGTGAGCGTGATCAGCTGATGACCAAGCTTACCGGCATGCTGAACGAACAGACTCAGGCGGAACTCGGTATCGAAATTCTCGATGTTCGTGTGAAAGCGATCGACCTGCCTGACGAGCTGAGCCGTAACGTGTATGAACGTATGTCGGCAGAGCGTGGTCGTGAGTCCCGCGAGATCCGTTCTGAAGGTAACGAGCTGGCTGAAGGTATTCAGGCAGATGCGGATCGTCAGAAAACAGTTATCGAAGCAGAAGCCTACCGTGAAGCGGAACAGATCCGTGGTGAAGGTGATGCTGAATCTGCGCGTACTTACGCCGAGGCGTTTAACCGTAACCCTGAGTTTTACTCGTTCACCCGCAGCCTGAAAGCCTACACCGATACCTTCCAGGGTAACGATGTACTGCTGCTGGACCCTAAGAGTGACTTCTTCCGTTACATGAACGACTCGAAAGGTAAGTAATTCCCTCGCGGGTTACTGATAAAGGAAGTAAATACCTGACTGGTCGGTCAGGAGCCTGCAGACAGACACTAAGACAAGTGTCTAAAGCATGTTCATCGCCGGCCAGCTTTGGTAGAATCCTGCAAACCGGGCTGGTAGCCCGGTTTTTTTGTGCGAATCTGTTTTACTCAGGGTTGTCCTGTGTCCGGAAATATCTGGCATGAACTGGCGATCGCCGTCAGTCTTGTATTCATAATTGAAGGTATTGTGCCGTTTCTGTACCCAGAGCGGTGGCGTAAGCTGGTGAGCCAGCTGGCGCATATCGACAACCGGACCATGAGATTCACCGGCCTGGCCAGTATGCTGGTCGGCGTTGCCCTGCTTTACCTGATTAAATACTGAAGGCTGAAACATGACTGGAGCTGATCGTTGGTTGCTGCCGGATGGCATCGATGAAATTCTGCCGCCGCAGGCGCGCCGGATTGAGCAACTGCGTCGCCATCTGCTTGATTACCTCGACAACTGTGGATACGACTTTGTTATTCCACCGGCACTCGAGTACCTGGATTCTCTGCTGACAGGCACAGGTAAAGATCTGGATCTGCGTACCTTCAAGGTAACAGACCAGCTTTCCGGCCGCCTGATGGGCCTGAGCGCAGATACTACGCCTCAGGTTGCGCGTATCGATGCGCACAGCCTCGCACCCGAAGGCATCAGCCGTCTGAGCTATTGCCGTACCGTATTCCATGCAAAACCTGCATCGCTGCTGGCCAGCCGTACCCCGACTCAGATCGGCGCGGAGCTTTATGGCGAAGCGGGTATTAACGCCGATGTTGAAATCATCAGCGTGATGCTGAGCTTCCTTGCCGCTGCAGAACTGTCAGGCGTGCATCTGGATCTGGGCAATGTTGGTGTGTTCCGCGCACTGGCAGACGCCGCAGGCTTGTCGGAATCTCAGCAGAGCGAACTGTTCGAATTGCTCAAACTGAAGTGCCGCACGGATACCCTGGCATGGGTTGAGCGTGAACTCAGTGACGAGACTCGTATCGAAGCCTTCAGCCTGCTGGCAGGTATGCAAGGCAATATGGCCGCGCTTAACGACGGCCTTAACCGCATTGCCCAGCTGGTGCCGGGCACAGCGGAAGAAATCAGCCATATGCAGGATGTCGTAGCACAATTGCTGCAGCGCTTCCCGCAGGCCAGCATTACCTGTGACCTGACAGAGCTGCGTGGCTATGACTACCATACCGGTCTGGTCTTTGCGGCCTACGTTCCTGGTTATGGTGATGCGGTTGCGCAGGGCGGCCGTTATGACGAAACCGGTGCCGTATTCGGGCGTGCGCGTCCGGCCACAGGTTTCAGTGCTGACCTGAAAGTACTG
>JAYNJA010000136.1:0-4311 GCA_038109705.1 Thalassolituus sp.
ATACTGCACTTCTCGTAGGCAATCTGCTCAACCGTATTACCCAGCCAGGCCTGATGATCCAGACCAATACTGGTGACCACCGAGATATCGGCGTCAACGATATTCACAGCATCGAGACGTCCACCCAGCCCGATCTCCAGCACAACGGCATCCAGCGGTTGCTGCGCAAAATGCCAGAGCGCTGCCAGAGTACCGAATTCAAAATACGTCAGCGTGGTATCACCACGCGCGGCCTCGGTCGCCAGAAACGAACGACACAGCTCAGCGTCAGAAATCAACGAGCCGTCCACGGATACGCGCTCGTTATAGGTATGAATATGCGGTGAGTTGTACATCCCCACCTTCAAACCCTGAGCACGCAGCAAAGCGGCGATTAACGCCGAGGTCGTGCCCTTGCCGTTGGTCCCGCCAACAAGCACCACAAGCGGCGCAGGTTTAAGACAACCCATGACTCCCGCAACGGCAGACACGCGTTCAAGGCCCATGTCGATTTCAGTCGGGTGAATGGCCTCAAGATGCTGAAGCCATTCATTAACCGACCAGACCTGCTTATCCGCAGGCAGAGCATCGTGGTTCAATCAGGCATCCATAGCGGTGCGCATACCGCGGATAATCTCAGACACCTCAACGATCGCCTGCTGCGGGTTGTCTGCATTCGCCGCGATGCGATTCACAATGGCACTACCAACGATCACACCGTCAGATACGGCAGCAACCTTTGCAGCAGTTTCGCCATCCTGAATGCCAAAACCAACGCCTACGGGAACAGATACATGACCACGGATACGCTCAAGGTTACGGGCAACGTCATCGACATCCAGCGCTTTAGAACCCGTCACGCCCTTCAGAGATACGTAATACACGTAGCCACTGCCTGACTTGCCGATACTTTCGATACGATTGTCGGTTGTTGTCGGTGCGATCAGATAAATCATATCCAGATCTGCAGCCTTGAAGATGCCATCAACGTCGTGTGCTTCTTCTGGCGGCAGATCCACCATCAACACGCCATCAACTCCCGCAGCCACAGCGGCTTCAACAAACTGCTGATAGCCCATGGCTTCTACCGGATTCAGATAACCCATCAGCACGATAGCGGTATCTGCATCCTTCTGGCGGAACTCCGCCACCATAGCCAGCACGTCACGCAACGACGTGTTGTGCGCCAGAGCGCGCTCACACGCGAGCTGAATCGTCGGGCCATCTGCCATCGGATCAGAGAACGGCACACCGAGTTCAATAATGTCGGCACCTGCATCAACCAGTGCGTGCATCATAGGAACTGTCGCGTCTTTGCTTGGGTCGCCGGCAGTGATATATGGGATCAGCGCCTTCTTACCCTGCTCTTCGAGAGCTTTAAATACTTTACTGATACGAGTCATTTTCTCTTACCTGAATTCTTTCAAGCCCTGAATTTCAACCATCCAAGGCGAATAAATATTCTGAATGTCTGAAGAACTGAGTCGTTAGGAACCAACTCTACCTTCTTATCTGAGAGCGTCACGAGCGCAGAAAGAACAAGGCGTGCAGCTTCGAGAAAGCGGAGTGTAGTTTACCTACATGAGCATTTCGCAGAAGCTGCACAACACCGTTATTTCAAGCGCAATAGCTATCAGGCGGTGACACCGTCCAGTTGCGCAATAGTATGAATATCTTTATCGCCCCGACCGGAGAGGTTCACAACGATCACTTTATCTTTATCCATCGTCGCGGCCAGTTTCATGGCATAGGCCACTGCATGGGAGCTTTCCAGTGCCGGCATAATGCCTTCGAGACGGGTCAGCTTATGGAACGCGTCCAGCGCTTCTTCGTCGGTAGCAGCCACGTAGTTGGCACGGCCAACATCTTTCAACCAGCTGTGCTCAGGACCAACGCCCGGATAATCCAGACCCGCAGAAATTGAGTGCGTGCCCATGATCTGGCCGTTCTCGTCTTCCATCAGGTAAGTACGGTTACCGTGCAGAACGCCAGGACGACCTTTGCTCAGTGGCGCGGCATGATCATCACCTTCCAGCCCCAGGCCACCGGCTTCAACGCCATACATCTGCACTTCAGGGTACTTAATATATGGGTAGAACATACCGATAGCATTAGAACCACCACCGACACAGGCAACTACCGCATCCGGCTGGCGGCCAATCTGCTCATCACACTGGCGCTGAGTCTCACGACCAATAATGCTCTGGAAATCGCGCACCAACATCGGGTACGGGTGTGGGCCAGCCGCGGTACCGATGATGTAGAAGGTGTCGTCAACGTGCGTTACCCAGTGACGCATGGCTTCGTTCATAGCGTCTTTCAGGGTCTTGGTGCCAGAGGTTACGGATTCAACTTCGGCTCCAAGCAGCTTCATGCGGTACACGTTGAGCTTCTGACGTTCGACGTCGGTAGAGCCCATAAATACTTTGCATTCAAGACCAAACTTCGCAGCCACGGTTGCTGATGCAACACCGTGCTGACCCGCGCCAGTCTCGGCAATCACTTTCTTTTTGCCCATAAACTTGGCCAGCAACGCCTGACCAATGGTGTTGTTCACCTTGTGCGCGCCCGTGTGGTTCAGGTCTTCGCGCTTCAGGTAAATCTTTGCACCACCACAGAGTTCAGTCAGACGCTCGGCAAAATACAGCGGCGATGGGCGACCCACATAGTGCGCCAGCTCTTTATCGAACTCGGCCTGAAAATCCGCATCATTACGCAGCTTTTCGTAGGTTTCCTGCAGCTCATCAAGGGCTGCGGTTAACGTCTCAGAGACAAAGCGACCACCGAAAATACCAAAGTGGCCACGCTCATCCGGGAGATTCGCATTGATATCGTTTGCATTAGTTTCTGGAGAGTTGATCGACACGATACACCTCGTTCACAAATTCAGTAATTTTGCCATGGTCCTTGATGCCCTTCGACGCTTCGACCCCACCGCTGATATCAACAGCGAACGGACGGATCTGCTCAATCGCAGACGCTACGTTTGAAGGCTCAAGGCCACCGGCCAGGATAATTGGTTTAGGCGGATTCTCCGGCACCAGTGACCAGTCAAAGGTCTCACCAGTACCACCCGGAACACCCGGCTTATAGCTGTCTAGGAGAATTGCCAATGCGCCTGGGAAGCGCACGCACGACGCCACCACATCCGACGCTTGCCGGACACGGAGGGCTTTAATGTAGGGGCGGTTGAACTGCCGACAGAAGTCGTCATCTTCATCACCATGAAATTGGATCAGGTCGATTCTAACGCTATCAAGTACGCTTTGCACCTCTTCGACAGTAGGATTTACGAAGAGTGCCGTCACCGTGACGAAGGCCGGGACATCGGCAACCGCGACAGCTGCCTGCTGAGCAGTAACCGCCCGCGGACTCGGTGGATAGAACACCAGACCGATAGCATCAGCTCCAGCATCAACCACAGCTTTAGCATCTTCAGCGCGGGTGATACCGCAGATTTTGATTCGGGTGCGTAACATGTATACAAACCTGTCGATTTAAGCGTGCACATGATACCAGATGTCACGCTACCTGTTGCCAGACCTAAGAGCCCAAAAAGTCTTAAAGATTGGCCTCCCCCCAGCGATAAATATGCTGGAGAACAACCGCTAGCGACTCCCCTCTGGGGGTGAGCGAATAGGTCACTGTAACGACACTCCCCTCGCCAACATCCCGGCTCAGCAAACCATCAGTCTCCAACTCTCTTAGCTGAGAAGTAAGAACCTTATGGCTCACCGGCACCAGCAACCTCTTCAACTCACCAAATCTGGCTGGCGATTCAGAAAGCCGGTGCAACAGCATGGGCTTCCATTTGCCATTAAGGAGCTGCAACGTAGAGGCCGCCTGGCATCGAAGGGGATCAGAGAATACTGTGACTGAGTGGGTCATGCGCGGTTATCCGACTGGTTACCTGAAAGTGCGTAATTGCTGTTTTCTTTCCACTGGTTAGATTGTCAGTGCCCAACGACAAATACAAGGAGCGTTAACATGCACACCCCGACACCAACCATCCAGCAAGTAAGCATTGCACCTGCAGGCTTAATCAATGCATTTCTGCTTCACAGCGGAAGCCACACCATCCTGATTGACAGCGGCCTCCCTGGCACAGAACAGAAGGTAGAGCGCGCATTGGCCCAGCACGGTAAAACACTAAGCGATCTCTCGTTAATAATAATCACCCACGCGCATATTGATCACGCAGGTAACGCTGCAACATTACAGAGACTTTCCGGAGCCCGAATACTTGCCCATGAAGCTGAGCGACCATATCTTCTGGTAGAAAAAAACATGACCATATGCGCCACCGGATGGATGGCCACCCATTTCAAAATG
>JAYNJA010000136.1:4321-8166 GCA_038109705.1 Thalassolituus sp.
GCGCTATACAAAAGAATTACACAGCCTGCGATCCCGACATCGTAATGAACGACGACGAAGAGTTTGACCTGCGATCATACGGAATAAAAGGCAAAGTTGTAGCCACCCCAGGACACACTGAAGGCTCACTTTCAGTATTACTCGATACTGGCGACACCATTGTAGGCGACCTTATTTCATCAGGAATCCTGCTAGGAGGAATCGCTCGCAAAGACAAAGCCAAGCGACCACCTTTCGAAGAAAACCCGAAAGCCGTCGCCACAGCACTTCGGTCCCTGGCGAACTCTGGCGGCAAACTATTTTTTATGGGACACGGTGGGCCGTTACCAAAAGAGGAGGTATTGAGGCACTGCAAAACTCTCGAGACGCATCATCAATAAACAGAGAATACTGGCTACTGTAAGCGGCCCTCCCGCAGGAAAACGCCGATGAAGATCAGCAATCGAGATCTGAAAAAGATTCCTGCAACACGACCTCGTTTGTGGACTCGATACGGAACATGACCCAGGGATTGGTGTCTGTCGTGGTCACACTACAGTCACCACCTGGGCGAACATAGTTAATTTCAAGCGTAACCACATCGTCAGCTTCGCTGACATCCATCAAAGAAATACTGAACCCCGTAGAACTGCGACTCCCCATATCAAACAACACCACCTGATTTTCCTTAAAATCGACGGTCTGCGCCTGATCTGATGTGTAGTTAATCAGTTCATCTTCGTAAGATTCCTGATCGGTGAATACCTGAAATGTACGGTCATGCTCGAGACCACTTTCCAGATAAGCTGACTGATGCAGAGTAGCAAAACTAACGTCGACGGATTCGTCACGATAACTACTACCAAATCCATCTCCGTCATCTTCAGGCCCAAACTCTGCTCCACAGGCAGCAACAAGAGACGCCAGTACCAGCGGTGCTATAAATTTAAACGTGACGCGATTCATTAGACAACTTCCTCTGTTCAGCCATCAGATTAACGAGCCAGCAAAGGCTCCAACAACGCAGGCCCCCAGGGCTGGCATGGCACATTAAATTGCTCTGGAAACTCAACACCGACAAAATACAACCCACCGCCGGGGGCTGTTACACCCGCCTTAGTGCGATCTTTGGCCTCAAGCACCTCGGTCATCCACTCAACCGGCTGATGCCCCTGACCGATTGGCAAAAGTACACCCACAATATTACGCACCATATGGTACAGAAAGGCACTGCATTCCAGCTCAACCATGATTAAGCGATCGAAACGCTCGACTCTGATGTGGTGCATTTCTTTTACCGGAGAATTTGCCTGACAATCCTTCGCACGGAAGGAGGTAAAATCATGTGTTCCGATAAGGCGTTGCGCAGCTTCATGCATGAGCCCGGCATCGAGAGGATATTTATACCAGGTGACCTGATCATGCATCAGCGAGGGCCGGGCAGAATGATTGTAAATCAGGTATCGGTAACGACGGGCCTTCGCCTTATAGCGCGCATGAAACCCGGCATCTACCTCACTGACCCACTGCAGCGAAACACCGTCAGGCAGGTGTGTATTAGCCCCCATCATCCAACCGTAGTCAGAGCGGTGCGCAGTCGAGTCAAAATGAATTACCTGCTGTGTCGCATGAACACCTGCATCAGTACGCCCTGCACAGGCGACCTCAACCGGATGATCAGCCACAACTGAAAGGGCCGCTTCAAGAGCGGCCTGTACTGTTGGTTCGTTATTATGCTTCTGACGTTGCCAGCCATGAAAACAGGCCCCGTTATACTCGACCACCGCCGCATAACGACGGTAGCCTTCCTGCAGCTCACTCATATCAGGACAGCGTATCCATCAGATCTTTGGCTTCCTGCTTCTGAGCGTCAGTGCCTTCCTGCACGACTTCCTGCAATAACTCACGTGCACCGTCAATATCTTCCATATCGACATAGGCGCGAGCGAGATCCAGCTTAGTTGCACACTCATCGGTGCCGGCCAGGAAGTCAAACTCGTCGTCTGCTGCCGCAAGCTCATCGAGGTCAATCCCACCGATAAGGTCGCTGTTTTCGGCAAGCTCTCCCGCATCGGCCGACATCAGATCTTCAAGACCAGCAAAATCAGTCGCTTCAGCAGCCTCTACAGACAGATCATCAGAGTCTTCTGCTGCCTGCACCAGAGAAGCTTCGACAGAAACCGGGGATTCATCAGCAGCACCGAAATCAACATCTTCAATGTCAAAGGCAGTAGAGATATCAGCCACATCAGTAACTTCGACAGAAGCAGCGGGCTGCTCATCGGCTGCATCTTCAGCATCAAAACCTTCGAGATCAAGCGCAGACAACCCTTCTTCGTCATCAACGAGGTCATCGAGCTCATCAGTCGTTTGCGGAGATACGGGTGCTTCAAAATCAAAAGACAGATCATCTTCAGATCCCGAGGCATCGCTGATATCCAGCTCTGCCAGATCAATCTCCAGCGCACCTGCCTGAGAAGACTCCTCATCAAGAGAAAGCTCATCGAGAGAACCATCACTCAGCAACACGTCGGCAGTCGCGACATCATCAGCCAGATCGTCGAGTGATATTTCAATTTCTTCGGAATCGAGATCATCAGCAGAAGCCACCATCAGTTCAGAAGTAGATTCAGCCCCAGGCTCATCAAGATCAAAGGAAAGAGAATCATCACGAGTATCAGCTTCAAAATCCAGATCAGAGGCTGTTTCAGCACCAGAAATTTCCAACACATCGTCATCGGACGACTCTTCTTCAGCAACCAGCTTCGCATCAAGATTGTCGTCTTCATCCATGTCAAAGTTCAGGAGCTCATCATCAAGTTCCATCGCTTCGTCTTCCAGCGACATATCAACGCCTTCTTTCTCAGCGTCGAAATCTGAAGACTCACCTAGCTCAAGCTCCGGTACGTCAACCAGAGCGGCACCGATGCCGTCATCCTCAGGTGAATTATCATCACCGAAATCCAGCGCCGCGCCGAAATCCATACCATTATCGAATTCCGATTCTGCATCGTCATCGAGTGATGGCAGATCACCATCAAGACTCAGAGGCGCATCATCACCCAGATCAGGCTCTATTGGATTGCTCAACTGAGCGCGCAAGTCAGCCGCCTGAGCATTAGCGTCCGCATCGCCTAAAGAAAGCAGTCCTGCCTCAGCTTCAGCAAAGGCAATCGCATCATCCAGCGACGAATGCACTTCCAACAGTTTAATGCGCAGATCAACACGTTCTGGCTCTACAGCAATTGCGCTATTCAGCAGATCGACCGCCTGATCGAATTTACCGTAGGCAATATAGATATCAGATTCAGAGATAGCATCCTCGGTCTGCCCGACGGTTTCATAGTCGCCATCGGCATCCTGATACGCATCAAGTCCATCAAGATCAGAACTATCTGGCAGAGATTCAAGATCGGATTCAAGACTATCGCCGAAATCACCACCAAAACCGGAATTCAGGTCATCATTCTGATCAAAGTTAAAATCATTCAGATCGTCAGTTGCGGCATCGTTTTCGGTACCGAAATCAGGCAGACCACCTTCTGGGATATCGAGATTATCCAGACTATCATCGAGGCCTTCAGCAGCGGCGACACTGGAATCCATAGAAGCGAGATCAGCTTCTGCTGCTGCAACAGCTTCCTCTTCTTTTTTACGTGAACGAAGACGCAAGAGCAGGAAGATCAGCAGCAAAACAACGGCCACAGCACCTGCAAGCATGCTCATTGGCAGGGCCATGATCTTATCGAGTGGCGACTTCTGCGCAGCAGAGGCCGAACGACGTGCCTCTTCTGCTGCACGAGCTTCCATCGCCAGTTGCTCAGCAGAAAGCGCGGTTGCGTCTTCAGCCGTTACTTCGCTGGCGT
>JAYNJA010000137.1:0-8093 GCA_038109705.1 Thalassolituus sp.
GTGCGCCAGCATTGGCAGTCGCAGCCACTGTTCCTGTGGAATCCCCATACGCACATCTTCTGGCAGGCCGCGGGTTTCAGGTCCGAACATCAGGTAGTCACCGGCGCAGAAGCTCACGTCAGAATGAGTCACGGTGCCTTTGGTCGTCAGAGCAAACAGGCGCTGGGGCTGCTCATTTTCAAGAAACGAATCGTAGTCTGGATGAATCTTAATCTCTGCCCATTCGCTGTAATCCAGCCCTGCACGGCGCAATGCCTTTTCTTCCATAGAGAAGCCCAGCGGTTCGATCAGATGCAGCTGACAGCCGGTATTGGCGCATAGTCGGATGATGTTGCCGGTGTTCGGCGGGATTTCCGGTTCGAAGAGGACAATATTAAACACGAGCAGGGTCCATTTGAGCCAGATCAGGCTGGGAGCAAGTCTTTGTTTTCCGGCTGGGCCGAAAGAACGGTGATTCTGTGCGCATTATAGTCAGGTGGGTTCTGATAGACCATCGCTTTCCAAACCATGGTCTACACTCAAAATCAGAGTATTACTGATGTGCGAGGATTGCCATGCCTCTGTCGTGGCTTAAGCCGAAAAAATTAGCTCAGGGTTGCCTGGGGATAGAAATGAATCACGGTCGGGTCTGGGCTGTTCACAGAACAGAACGCGGAGTCGTCACGAGTTATAGACCTCATGACGATTTAAAGCCCCAGGAAGAGTTTGAAGCATTGGGTGCCTGGATTCGGGCAAACAACTTTGGCGGTATTCCTGCGGTTGTGTGCCTCGATGCTGCGCGTTACGAACTGCAGCTGGTCGAAGCGCCGCCGGTGCCGCCGGAAGAACTGAGTGATGCACTGAGTTTCCGTATAGGTGAACTGGTGAGCGAATCCGCTGCTGATAAAGTGCTTCAGGCTTTTCCGCTGCCTGTAGATGCCTATCGTGGCCGCATGACCATGGCATTTGCTGCGATTACCGAGCGGGCTTATCTGCGTCAGATCGTCCAGTTCTGTAGAGATTACGATCTTGATCTTAAGCAGATTCAGATTAATGAACTCGCTACGCTTAACCTCCTTGCTGCAATTGAGCCGGAAGCCAGTGTCGCGGTTCTGCGTATGGAAGACACCAGCGGAATCATTTACCTGTATCGCGACGGTGCTCTGTACTTTACCCGTCAGATTTCTCTGGGCACCGACGATTTAGGGCTCAGCTCGCTCAATGTCAGCGAGGGTGGGCTTTCGATGCAACCGAGTAGCCGCATAGATGTTCTGGCACTCGAACTCCAGCGTTCCATGGATTATTTCGAAAGCCAGCTGGGCCTGGGTGCGATTTCCCAACTTTGGGTGATGAAGCCTGACTATGTCGATGTTACCGACGCTTTGGGTGAACTCGAAGAACGCATAAATACACCGGTACGTCTGTTATCGCTGGAAAGTGGATTCAATCGCCAGGAGGACGAACTACCTCTCACCGCCTCTCTGGCGATGGCATTGGGAGGGGCGTTGGGCTATGAGCTGGGATATTAAGCAACAGATCAATTTTTATCTTGAGGAATTTCAGCCACCTAAAATTCCTCAGGATCTGAGACTGATACTGATAGGTGCAGGCCTGCATGCCGTGTTGATTGTTCTGGTCATTGCTGGACTGGCGATTAATTTCGTATGGCAGGGGCACCGTCTCAAAAATGTTACTCAGCAACATGTGATTGTAGAGCAGCAGGTTGCCAACATCGAACGTGAGCGCCCGCCATTGCAGCGTGACCAGAGTCTGGTCGATGAGCGTTCGCGACTGCGCGAAGAACTCGAAAGCAGTCAGCGGATATTGCGCTATCTGACTCAACAGGAGCTTGAGAGCAGCCACTCCTTTACCACTATGGTTCAACAGCTCGGTGAGCAGAATGTTTCTGGTGTGTGGCTGAAGCGCTTCTCTTTTGACGATGAAGGTAATGACATCAGTCTGGAGGGCTATACCGATGACCCGGCGAAAATTTCCCGGTATGTCACCAGCTTGCTGGCCCGTGACGGTTATCGGGATCACGCCTTCCGTTCGGTGGATGTGCAACGCGATGAAGACGGACGTTGGTTGCAGTTCCGTCTCGATAGCCGACCTGTGAAAAAAGAGAAGTCAGCAGAAACACAGCGGACCGCACTGACCAGTCGTGAAGTGATGCGTCAGCTCAGGGAGGGCCGCTAATGAACAGTCTGAAGTGGTGGCAGTCACCTAAAGTCGAAAATATTCTCGAAAAATACCGTGCCCTCAGTGAGCGTGAGCGCAAGCTTGGTCTGATAACTGCGCATGTTGTAGTGGCGGGTGTATACATTGCGTTTATTGCCGCACCTCTGTGGACAAGTGCGCTTTATGAACGACGCCAGGCAAACGAAACCGAATCCAATGTGCTGCGTCTTGAGGCCCACCTTGATCGCTTGCGCAACACGCCGGTGCTTGATCCAAACGACGCGGTGCGAGATGACCTGGAAAAAGTGCGTACACAGAAAGACGTTATTGATGAGCGCATCCGCAGTCTGACCGACACACTGGTCGCACCGGAATATATGCCTCAGGTGCTGGAATCCATGTTGCAGCAGGATCGCAGCCTGAAGTTGATGAGTCTGGAAAACAGCGCCGGTGAAAGCGTTGCTCTGGGGCAGGAGTTTGCCGATGTTGATCTGTTTCAGCATGGCGTTTCTATCAGTATGGAAGCCGATTATCCGGCGCTCATGAGCTACCTGACGCGGCTGGATTCCATGCCATGGAAACTGTATTGGAGATCCCTCGATTACAGCGTTGAAGAATACCCCAAAGGCCAGCTGCATCTTGAGGTGTACACCTTAAGTACGCGGGAGGAAATACTCAGTGATTAAAACATTAACGGTCCCGTTTTTCTGTGCCGCACTGTGTTATGTCGACGCTGCTTTGGCGTCAGACCCTATGCGCCCACCGCAGTTCGCACCGACTCAGGTAGAAGCCGCCAGTGTTAAAAACACCAGCTTTCGCCTGCAGCAGATCCGGGTAGCGGGTGATACCAGCTCCGCCATCATTAACGGTCGCCTGGTTCATGAAGGAGACAGTGTGCAGGGAGCGCGGGTAGTCAAAATCACTTCAGACAAGGTTGTCCTGAAATACAGGCAAAAACTGAAAACACTGTCTTTACTTAGTAATACGAAACACTCTGAGAAGTAGGAAGCAGATTGTGAAAATATTTATGAACAAAACAACGCCCCGGATGGCTGGACTGACGGCACCGCTGTTAGTTTCGCTACTTGTTCCGCTGTTAGTGGCGTCCTGTGCTTCAAATGTGTCTAAGCCACAGTCTGATGCTGCGCCATCTTCTCAGGCTAAGTTACTGGTGCCTGAAGCACCGCCGTTGGCAGCCGTAAATCCACGTAATCTGATGCCGCCAGTATCACTGCCAAAAGCGTCGGAAGAACGCTTTAACGTGACCGCCGATGGCGTACCTGCAACGGCATTTTTCAACAGTCTGGTTGATGGCACGGGTTATAACGTGATCGTTCATCCAGATGTGCGTGGCAACATCAGTCTGAATCTGAAAGACGTTACCGTGCGTGAAGCCTTGTCAGCGGTACGCGATCTCTATGGGTATGACTTCAGCGAGTCCGGCTACGGTATCCAGATTCTTCCGAAAGCACCGCAGACCCGGATTTACCCGATTAATTATCTGAACGTAATGCGTAATGGTCGTTCAGGTATGAAGGTAAGTAACGGCATGGCGAATAGCGAGTCGAGCCATGACGCCAAGAACGTGTTTGGTGAGTACGATGGTAACCAGAGCAACTCCAGTGAAGTGGAAACCCTGACAGGTTCGCAATTCTGGAAAGACCTGAACAACACCCTGAAGCTGATGACCGCTTCAGAAGAAAAAGCCTCCGTTGTTGTCGACGCTCATGCCGGTCTGGTCATTGCCCGTGCGATGCCAACCACCCTGAATCAGATTCAGAAATACCTGGAGCGTGCCGAACTGACGGTTCAGAAACAGGTACTGATCGAAACCAAAATTGTTGAAGTTAACCTGAGCGAAGGCTTCCAGAGCGGTATTAACTGGAGCACGCTGGCGGCAGCAACTGGCAATAACGATGTCTGGGCGACTCAGACTTCAGAAAATCTCACCGATACCAATCTTATTGGCGGTATTTTCTCGTTGAACGTTGATGCCGGTGATTTTGCTGGTGCTCTGAGCCTGCTCGAAACCCAGGGCGATGTTGAAGTTCTGTCGAGCCCACGAATCGCTACGGTGAATAACCAGAAAGCCGTGATTAAAGTGGGCAGTGATGAGTTTTTCGTCACCGATGTGAAGAGCACAACTACAGCAACAGTGACGGGTACTTCCGATACGCCAGAAATCGAACTGACACCTTTCTTCTCGGGTATTGCCCTGGATGTCACACCGCAGATCGGTGACAACGAAGATATTACTCTGCATGTTCACCCAACAGTGACAGATGTACAGGAAAAGCAGAAGCGTATTCAGTTAAACAACGACGAATATTCACTGCCGGTAGCAGCGAGCACGGTACGTGAAACGGATTCTATTATCCGTGCCCGCTCTGGTCAGATCGTTGTGATCGGTGGCCTGATGCAGAATAAAACCTCAGATATCGTGCAGAAAGTGCCGCTGTTAGGTGATATCCCTCTGCTCGGCGGCCTGTTCCGACAGAAGCGTCAGGAAACAGTACAGAGCGAACTGGTGATCCTGATTCAGCCGCGCATTATTGATTCCCAACTGCCTGCTGATCGCATCGAACAACTTAATAATCGTTATTCACGGGTTCTGTTACCGGAGTGGTGAGATGGACGTTGCAGAAATTAAGCATGCGTGTGAGGCACATTACGGACTACAGGAGTCGCCTTTTTCGCTGACTCCTGATACCAGCTACTACGTCGAGGTCGCATCTCATGATGAGGCCTTTGAATCGGTTTTGTTCGGCCTGACATCCGGTGAGGGGTTTATCAAAGTTACCGGCGAAGTCGGTACCGGTAAAACATTACTTTGCCGACGCCTCCTGAACGAATTAGCCAAGCGCAATATCGACACGGCCTATATTCCGAATCCGACCCTGTCGCCAACCGCACTCTGGGTCGCTATTGGCGCCGAGCTTGGCCTGAGCGGTTATCACCGTCTTAGCCAGCTGCGCTGCGATATACAGGCATATCTGGTCGAGCTGGCAAAGCAGGGGCGTCGTCTGACGTTGGTGATTGATGAGGCCCAGTGCCTGCCGCCAGATACCCTGGAAGCGCTGCGTTTAATTTCTAACCTTGAAACCGAGCGTCAGAAACTGATCCAGATTGTGTTATTCGGACAGCCTGAGCTGGATACGATTCTTGCTCAACAAGAGTTTCGCCAGCTGAAACAACGTATCACTACCACCTCTAGTATCGATGTAATTAAAAGTCCGGATGGGGTGGGGTACTACCTCAATCATCGTCTTGCCTGTGCGGGATATAAAGGCGCGCCTTTGTTTACACGCTCGGCTGTAAAGCGTCTCTGGCGTATCAGCCACGGTACGCCACGCCTGGTGAATGTACTGGCTGGCAAGGCCTTGTTAGCCGCATTTGGGCGCGGCGCGAATGCGATCACATCAGATGATGTCGATGCCGCAGCAAAAGATACAGAAAGTGTTCTGCACAACCTCAGCTGGACTGAGCGCCTGCGTTACGCAGTTGGTATGTAAGGAGTGAAGTGTGAGTCTTATACATCAGGTATTGCAGGATCTGGATGGTCAGCGCCAGCTGCCGGCCGGAGCCGTCAGTGGGTACGCCGAGGAGGAAGATCGTAATCAGCGGGTGGTGATCTGGCCTGCTGTCGTTGTGTCCCTTCTCAGTGCAGCCCTTGTTATTCATTTCAGTAATTATTTTTACAACGACACTGTCACAATCAATACGGCAGCTCTGCCTGTTATTCCGACTGTGCAGACAGTTCAGGAAAAGGTGATTGAAAGTGCTCAGGTAGAGTTAGTAAGGGAAATACCGGAAGGTGAGTTACGAACCTCCGAAGCGGTTATTTCAGAAACGGGTACCTCATTGCTGACTGATCAGAAAACTGGCCAGACAGAGGCTATGAGCGCTGTGGTTCTCGATATCGCAGACGTGCCTGTTTCTGTTGAGCCCGAAGTCACGGAAGCCCCCGTTCAGCTTGCTGTTTTGTCTGAGCCAGAGCCTTTTTCTGAGCCAGAGCCTGCGGCTTTTTCTGATGCGGCTATGTCAGATGGTCAGACAAAGCTGGGTGCCAGCCCAGAAATTACTGATAAACCTCAGCCAAAAGCGACGGTGATCAAGAGCGCCGGTAAAGCAGTTGCCGTTCCGGTAAAAAACCCGAAGGCGACAGTAGAACGCAGCCGTAATGCTGAAGATTATTATCACCGGGCTGTTTCCTATTACAGCAATGGCGACTGGCGTACGGCGCTGACCGAGGCAGACAAAGCCCGGGAACTGGGTGGCAGCATCGACTACCCGGCACTGCAGGCGCGCATTTATGTTGAAAACGGCATGCGCGATGAATTCGTTGCCTTATTCGACCAATACAGCAACAACAAAAGTATGCAGTGGCTGACCATAGTAGCCCCAGGTCTGCATATGTTTTCTATGTACGGCGAAGCCGCCGATAAATATTCCGTACTAATGTCTCAGGACCCAGAAAACGTGCAGTGGGCTCTGGCAAAAGTACAGGCACTGATTGATGCCGGAAACATCAGAACAGCAATTAATGAGCTGAAACTGATGCCGGAAAATTACACCCTGACATTGCCACAACAGGCGTGGGTGGATTACCAGATGGATGCTTTGGAGTAATTAATGGAAGCACATTTACGGCGCAAGGTACGCGTTGGTGACCTGCTGTTAGAGCGGCAGTTAATCGACCAGAAACAATTACAGATGGCGCTGGTTGAACAGAAGCGCACGGGCAAAAAACTGGGTAAGGCGATCACCGATTTAGGGTTCGTTACCGAAGTTAAACTGCTATCGATTCTGTCTGACTATTTTGGCTATCCATTTATCGATTTATCCAGGTTCCGCCTGGATTCTGCGCTTATACAGAAGCTGCCTGAAACACAGGCACGACGCTACCGCTGTCTGCTGCTGTCAGAAGAGCCCCAGGGCATTATGGTCGGTATGGCTGACCCGACAGACCTGATGGTTATCGACGATCTGCAGCGCATCATGAAGAAGCCAGTGCTGCCTGCGTTTGTACAGGAAACCGAGCTGCTGTCGATTCTGGACAACGTTTATCGTCGTCAGGAGCAGATGGCCTCCATCGCTGGTGAACTGGCCGGTGAGCTGCAGAGCAGTGATTTCGATATCAACGCTATCGTATCCTCGTCGGACACCTCAGAAGCGCCTGTAGTGCGCCTGCTGCAGAACCTGTTCGAAGATGCGGTGCAGGTAAAAGCCTCTGACGTGCATATTGAGCCTGAAGAAAACCAGCTACGCATCCGCCTGCGTGTGGATGGCGAGTTGCAGGAACAGGTGATGAAAGAAAAACGCGTTGCCTCTGCGCTGGTATCGCGGCTGAAAATTATGTCGGGCCTGGATATTTCTGAAAAACGTCTGCCTCAGGATGGCCGTTTTAATATTCGTGTGCGTAACCGCAATATCGATGTACGTCTGTCGACCATGCCCGTGCAGTTCGGTGAGTCTGTGGTTATGCGTCTGCTCGATCAGAGTGGCGGCATTCTGAGCATGGCCTCGCTGGGCATGCGTGAAGACATCCGCAAGCGCTTTGAGTATCTCATTGCCCGCCCACACGGATTGATTCTGGTAACAGGACCAACAGGTTCAGGTAAAACCACAACGCTATATGCTGCGTTGACTCAGCTGAATCAGGCCGAGAAAAAGATTATTACCGCCGAAGATCCGATTGAATATCGCTTGCCGCGTATTAACCAGGTGCAGGTGAATACCAAGGTCGGTCTCGAGTTTTCTACCGTGCTGCGCGCAGCTCTGCGTCAGGACCCGGATATCGTACTGATCGGTGAGATGCGGGATTCAGAAACCGCTGAAATTGGTCTGCGGGCGGCAATGACAGGTCACATGGTTCTGTCGACCCTTCACACCAACGATGCCCAGTCTGCGGCAGCACGTTTGATGGACATGGGGGT
>JAYNJA010000138.1:0-8022 GCA_038109705.1 Thalassolituus sp.
GTCTAAAGCAGGTCACATGCCCGGGATGGATGAGGTCAGCGCATCGCTATGCATGACGACTCGAACTCTACGCAGGCGACTCGTGGATGAGGGAGTAACTTTTGCTGAGTTGCGGGATGAGGTCAGAGTGGCAATGGCGGGTGAATTACTTACTGTTCCGCAGCTAAGTATTCCTCAGATTGCAGAGAGGCTTGGTTATGCAGAGCCAACCAGCTTCATTAATGCGTTCAAGCGCTGGCATGGAGTAACGCCGCATGCGTTCAGGATTAACAATAAACACTGATATCCATATAGCTAGGCAATCAACCGTCACCTGTAGCATTAACATACTTCCGATAATTGTTATTATCGGAATAGGTGCAAAGTGTTGTTTTGGGGCGTCTTCATATGCTGTTTTAGGTTTCTGCGCCCTCAAAACACCAGGCGGACATCACAGACACTCCACGATCTTGAGTGCTATGAGAACGACTACGGAGAAACGCAAAACAGATCTGATGTGCGATCCTCTGTTGCTGAACTGTTGCCGTCCAATGCTCTGCGATAACTATAGCGAGGTATGTGCAGAGATAGTTGCGATTGAGAAAATTGAGGCTGGATGGCTCCAGCCAAATAGTCCTCCATTTGAGCTCCAGCTCCATGCGTTGCTGCTTCATGATGCTACGAAACAAGCTGTTCGTTTTTTAGTCGGCTATATGGAGAGTTCGAGGGGCAATATTTCTGGTCACGATACTCGATGACCATCTCTGACTCTTTGTATAAATCCACTTGATGGGATTAAAAGCCATATATAACAATTAGTTGTATACATTTATTAATGCTTTTTCTATAGATGATTACACAATAACAAGCAGCATCGGGCCTGAGATTAAGCCCTGCACAATCAGCTCGATTGCGATCATTTCGGGCAGTCCGCATGACTGTCTTGTGGATAACTGGCCTGTGGGTAACTGATTGCAAATGATGCCAAATGGTGGCAGATGAATTTCAGGGACCGGACGTCAGTCAGACAATCAGTTCAACGTCCTATGACTATCTTTCTGAAACCACAAATCGATCAGCCTTATATTTCCGATAATTTTAGAGTATTGTTGTTGCTGCCTTTCGTCGATCGGTCTGACAGAACAACCTGTTGTGGCCGCTAAATATGACCACTGTTATGACCACCCATAAAGACACAGCCAAACACACAGTCGATGCCAGAAAGAATCATCCAAGCCCGCTGATCGACCAGTTGGATGAGACGGGCAACCCTCTCAGTTATGCCCGGCGAATCATTAAAAGTAATAGTGCACTGTCAGGTGTAGAAGATGCATTTGACGATTTGGTTCATACCCTTACCTTTCTGCACGCCTACAACGGCTCGACTGCAACCTTTAATAGCTATCGCAGAGAAACCGAGCGACTGCTGCAATGGTCATGGCTGATTCAGAAGAAATGCCTTGGCGAGCTCGGGCGGCAGGATCTTGAATCGTACATTCACTTTTGCCAGGACCCGCCGAAGGCCTGGACTGGAAAGAAGCAAGCGCCCCGCTTTCGCAACCATCAAGGTGAACGCGTCGCAAACCCGGAGTGGCGGCCATTTGTCAGCAAGGCGGATAAACTGGGCAATACGCCTTCGATGGCCCTTTCGCAGAAATCATTGCAGTCGCTGTTTGCTGTGCTGTCGACTTACTTCAATTTTCTTATTCAGGAAGACTATCTGCGACTGAACCCTGTGAGTCTCATTCGCCAGAAGAGTAAATTTCTTCAACGTCACGCGTATCAGGAGCCGGTGCGCCGACTGTCGAACCTACAATGGGACTTCATTCTTGAGACGGTTGAGGGTCTCGCTGAGCAGATTCCCCACGAGCATGAAAGGACACTCTTCATAATGAAGGCCCTGTTTGGTATGTATCTGCGGATATCTGAATTGGTCGCTGACGAACGCTCCGCCCCTGTTATGGGTGACTTCCAGCAGGATCAGGATGGGCACTGGTGGCTGAGGGTTGTTGGTAAAGGCAACAAGGCTCGTATGGTTACCGTGTCTGACGATATGTTGCAGGCGCTGCGGCGATACCGCAATCATCTTGGCTTGCCGGCGCTTCCCTACGTCGGAGAGCAGACTCCGTTGATAGCAAAACTTAAAGGTCGGGGGCCGGTTTCCAGTACACGCCAGATACGCTATCTGGTGCAGAAGTGCTTCGATCTCGCTTATCAGCGCATGGAGTCTCAAGGGCTGAAAGAAGAAGCTCAGGAGCTGCGAGTATCAACGGTCCACTGGTTGCGTCATACGGGCATTTCAGAAGATGTGAAATTCCGCCCAAAGGAGCACGTTCGCGAAGATGCAGGTCATGCCAGCATGGCAACGACAGACAGATACATCGACACGGAAATGCGTGAACGGCACGCGAGTGCGCGGCACAAAAAACTGAAGCCGGATCTTTGATCCGGCCTCATCTGACATTTAGCTATACGTTCCAGCTAAAAATTCCAGCTCACGCTTAGTGCATGTACTGCCCGCCGTTCGCGGAAATGTTAGTACCTGTAATAAAGCCTGCGTCTTCATGCGCCAAAAACGCTACAACTCGCGCGATATCTTCAGGCTTACCAAAGCGACCTACAGGGATGCCTTTACGGATACCCTCTCGAATCTCTTCTGGAACTTCCATGATCATAGAAGTAGCAATATACCCCGGCGAAATCGTGTTTACGGTTACGCCTTTGCTGGCCACTTCCTGAGCAACAGCTTTGGTAAAGCCATGCATACCAGCTTTAGCTGCAGAGTAGTTGGCCTGGCCAAACTGCCCTTTCTCACCGTTAACAGAACTGATATTGATGATTCGACCCCAGCCATTAGCCAGCATGTCGTTAACCACCATACGGGTCATATAGAACACCGAGGTCAGATCGGTATTGATAACATCAACCCACTGATCTTTGTTCATCTTACGCAGCGTAGAGTCGCGAGTGATGCCGCCGTTGTTCACCAGAATGTCGATCGATCCGAAGTCACGTTTGATTCCTTCAACACATGCTTCGCATGATTCCCACTCGGTGATATTTCCGAATGCCAGAGCGATGTCATAGCCATCTGCCGCCATCTCATCCTGGAATTTCTGGGCCTTCTCGTGATTGCCACCGGAATAATAACCGGCAATTACCTGATAGCCTTCGTCTGCAAGCTTTTTGCAGATCGCGGAACCAATGCCGCCAGTTCCGCCAGTAACCAATGCAACGCGCTTACTCATTTGTCCTACTCCTTCAGTTTATTTGATCAAGCTTTACCTGACACTTATGAAGGTAGTTTGCTTTCGCGGATTATGTGAACTACCGTGGCCGCATTTATTACTCTAACCACCACATAGACTGCGCAAAGTTGCCACTGAACGGACGATAGACGACAAGCCAGAGAATTCCGGCTTTGTGACTCAGGGTTTCCTGTCGGCTATAATGCGCGGCTTTCTCCGACTGCGCTGTATTTATTATGAAGTTTGTCATTAAACTCTTTCCGGAAATCACCATTAAATCCAAGTCTGCCCGCAAGCAGATGACCAAGATTCTGCGTCAGAATCTGCAGGTGCTGTTCCGGAACCATCTGCTGTCGGCCGATGTTCAGAATCGCTGGGACAGCCTGGTTGTTGTGTTGAATCATGACGACGACGTGTCCCGCCGCAAGGCTATTGAGATCCTTGGCCACACACCGGGAATCGGGTTCTCGCTGGAAATCGGTGAATATGACTTTGAAACCTTGGACGACGCTTATCAGCGTGTGCGTGATGAGTATCGCGAACGGGTAGCCGGTAAGACATTCTGCGTACGGGTAAAGCGTTCAGGGCATCACGATTTTAATTCGCATCAAGCTGAGATCTACATGGGCGGCGGCATTCTGAAAGAAACCGACGCGAAAGCCGTTTCTCTGCGCAATCCAGAAGTCGTAGTTCTCGCTGAAATCCGTAATGACAAAGTTCAGGTTGTTCGCCAGCAGATCAAAGGGCTTGGCGGCTACCCGCTCGGCAGTCAGGGGGAAGTACTGTCTCTCATTTCCGGTGGCTTCGATTCTACTGTTGCCAGCTACCTGATGACCCGCCGCGGCCTTAAGACCCACTTCTGTTTCTTTAATCTTGGCGGCAGCGCGCATGAGATCGGTGTAAAGCAGGTTGCTCACTATCTCTGGAGCACTTACGGGGAGTCTCACCGGGTTAAATTTGTAACCGTGCCCTTTGAAGAAGTCGTTACCGAGATTCTCAAAAACGTCGAAACAAGTCAGATGGGGGTCGTGCTGAAGCGGATGATGATGCGCGCTGCATCGCAGGTCGCAAACAACCTTCATCTCCCTGCGCTCGTTACCGGGGAAGCTGTTGCGCAGGTGGCATCACAAACCATCACCAACCTTGCTGTGATTGATCGCGTAGCCGAACACATGGTGCTTCGCCCGCTCGCTGCCATGGATAAGCAAGACATCATTAACCTCGCACGTCGTATTGGTACGGAATCGTTTGCGGCCAGCATGCCTGAGTACTGCGGTGTTATATCAGTTAATCCAACGACTGTAGGCGATCGTAAGCGCGTTGAAGAGGCAGAGGAATCTTTCGATATGGCAGTCCTGGAAGACGCGCTTAAACGTGCGCATACTCAACGGATCGACGAGGTTCTCGCAGATGCTGAATCCGGGCTTGAAGATGTCGCCATTGTTGAAACACCAACACTGACCGACGTTATTGTCGATATCCGCCACCCTGGCGAAGTTGCAGACAACCCTCTGACACTGGCGAATAATAGCGTTCTCGCTATCCCATTCTATGAGCTGGAGTCCCGAATCAGTGACTTTGATGCAACTAAACGCTACTTGCTCTACTGCCAGAAAGGCACCATGAGCCGCATCCACGCTCACCATCTGAATCTTGAAGGTGATGTGCGCTACGGCGTATTTGTGGAGCCAGATAAGAGACGCCCGGTGACAGACACCCCTCCTGCAACTGACAACTCAGAGGCCGACAGCGATGCCTAAGATTGTAAGCTTCAATATTAACGGCGTCCGTGCGCGCCCACATCAACTGAAAGCGATCAGGGATGATATTGATCCGGATGTTATCGGACTTCAGGAAACCAAGGTGCATGACGAGCAGTTTCCTCTCGCTGATGTTGAAGGCCTGGGCTACCACGTCGAATATTTCGGTCAGAAAAGCCACTACGGTGTTGCCCTGCTGAGCAAGCAGGCACCAGAAGCAGTTCAGAAAGGCTGGCCATGGGATGATGAAGATTCCCAGAAACGCCTTATTCACGCAAGCTATCGGTTTAATGGCGAGCTCTGGCACATACTCAATGGTTACTTCCCGCAGGGTGAAAGCATTCAACACGAAACTAAGTTTCCGGCCAAACGTAAGTTTTACGCCGATCTGATGCGCTATATCAGTGAGAACTTCACCCCAGAAGATAATGTGCTGATCATGGGTGATATGAATATATCTCCCGCTGATACCGATATTGGCATCGGCGAGCCTAACCGTAAACGCTGGCTGAAAACTGGCAAGTGCAGCTTTCAGCCGGAAGAACGCGAATGGTACGACCGCCTGCTCGGCTGGGGGTTGAAAGACAGCTTCCGTAAAATTGCACCGGATGCTAATGATGTCTTCAGTTGGTTCGATTACCGCTCACGCGGCTTTGAAGATGATCCGAAGCGCGGCCTGCGTATTGATCATATCCTGGTCACTGATAGCCTTTACGAACGCTGCACTGCGGCAGGCGTTGCGTATGAGATACGCGGCATGGAGAAGCCATCGGATCATGCGCCGATCTGGTCAGAGTTCTCCTGACCTCACGCTTTAGTGTCCGTGAAAATCAGCGAAGCCCTGCATTACGCAGGGCTTCAATATAATTGAGCCACTGGCGGGCAATAACTGCCGTGTCTTTTTGCTGTAGCGCACGCTGAAACCAGCGTGTCGCATCGAGATGCTTATCCATCGCACATTGCCCGGCATTCAGAAGTGCATTTCCACTCAAGAGTCCGGTATTTTCTTCCGCAAGAGCCAGTACTTTGCTGCAATTGCCGCCCATCATGGCCAGCTGTACGGCGTTACTGTAGCCAGTGCTATCGTTGCCCTGCTTTGCCAGACTAGCGCGAATATCTGCCGCTTTATCGTAATCACGTGCTTGGTGGTGGAGTGCGGCAAGCAACTCAATATCAGCATCATTTGCGTCTGGTGTAATGCTCTCAACTATCTTTGCCAGATTGCGCGCAGCCCGCGCAGGCATTCCTTTGATGGCCTGGAGCTGAATCATCAGGCGTTCTTCAGCTGAACCATCGAGCAGGCCTCGTTTTGCCGCCAGCTCCAGGGTTGCCAGCTGGGCCTTCTGTTTGTTCTGAAGCTGCTGAGCAGCAGCGAGCTGAATCCAGTACGTGCGATTATCCGGTTCGCGTACGACAACCGACAGCATCGTTCTCTCTGCCGCATCGAAGTCTTGTGTCTGAAATTCTGCCGCTGCCTGAAGCGTCAGCCAGTTCACAGGAGGTGTTGCCTCGCGAGCATTGGCCTGGCGAATCCACTCCAGTGATTCCTGCCATTGCTCGTCCATCTGGTAACTGACCGCGACGAGCACATACGCGGCAGAGGCGTGAGACAGCCCTTCGCCCGGTTCAGCCTGCAATGCTGGAATGAGTACGTCACGCGCACGTGCGCTGTCATTCTCAATCAGATAGAGCTGCGCCAGCTGAGAAGCCAGTGCAGAGCGGCGAGTTCCGCTAAGAACGTTGAGCAATAATGCCCGCTGATATTCGCCAGTCGCCTGCTCAGGCTTATCCATTAACTGAAATACCTGACCTCGCAACTGCAGAATGAGCGCAAGGCCAAGACCAGAGTCCCAACTTTCTGAAGCAGGCTGCGTAGCTTCGATTGCATCAGCATATTCGCCTGCGGCTACCTGCTCCTGCGCGCTTTCAAGAAGGCGATACTGGCGTTCAGACAAAGTGTCTGTGGCAAAAGACATCCACGACACCAGTAACAGTACAACAGCGAGTAGCAACCTCATTGCAGGCGAAACTCCAATGTCTGGGTAGCTGTCTGCCCCACGGCGATACCATTCTGCATTTTCGGCGAGAACCGGTAGCGATACATCGCACGCATGGCCTCACGTTCGAACACGCCTTCCGGCTCTGCCGAGACAATTTCAACGTTGCTTACGGTGCCGTCGGGGCGAATAGTTAAGCGGGCTTTGACAACACCCTCAATGCCCCGCATTTTTGCCCGGGCCGGGTAGACCGCCGGCGGGCGGACCAGAGGCATAACTTCAGCATCTCCCTGTCCCACACCCGCCAGCAGATCACCACCAAGTGCCAGTCCATCAATAGCGATATTTGCATTCAGGCTCTGCAGGGGCAGCTCGGGAACCGATTGTTGGGCAGGCTGATTGCTGATTGCGGTGTTTGAGGGTGGTGGCGGTACGTCCGGTGGTGGAGGCGGTAACGCACGGGAGCGGGTTTCTGTGTCCGAATCTTTTCGGCGACTGGTGAAGTCTATTGCCAGAGCCGGTCTCTCTGTTTTTATGACAGATGAAGGTGGAGCCACCATTAAGCTCATGGCGTAAAACAGCCCCAGGGCGCAGGCGATTCCAACTATTCCGGCAGCCAATCCTTTTAACCTGGGTTTATAAGAGGATTTATATGGACGTGCGCTTGGGCTCATCCGCCACCATCCGTTGCAGCGACCGAGATATTATCAATACCCGCAAGGCGGATCTGATCCATCACCTTCACCAGCAAGCCAGTCGGCGCGTATTCATCGGCCTGAATGACAACAGCCCCTTCCGGACTTTCTACTTTCAGGCGTTCGACGTTCGCCCGCACGGCGCGCATATCAATTGCCCGCTTATCAATCCAGATTTCACCGTTCGCGCGGATCGCGACAAGGATACTACTGCCTTCTTTTGATTCAGCGGTTGACGCAGTCGGGCGGTTGACCGTAACACCGCTCTCTTTGACAAAAGACGTAGTAACGATAAAGAAGATCAGCATGATAAAGACGATATCGAGCATCGGTGTAATGTCGA
>JAYNJA010000139.1:0-316 GCA_038109705.1 Thalassolituus sp.
TTCAACCGCCCTTATGCAAGCGTTCTTAGTCGTCAGCTCAGATCAGCAATTGCTTCACCCATACGCAGTGGCGTACCCGCCTGCAGAGTTTCTTTCCAGTTCACCATGCCTTTCGGGTGACACAGAATCACAGTTGAGCCCAGTTTAAAGCGGCCCATTTCTGCGCCTTTCTCCAGGCTGATGTCTGCTGGAACACCGTACTCGCTGACTTTCAGTTCACGGCGTGGCGGAGCAATATGACCTGCCCACACAGTTTCTACCGCAGCAACGATCATAGCGCCAACCAGCACCATTGCCATCGGTCCGTTCTCAGTAT
>JAYNJA010000139.1:326-7940 GCA_038109705.1 Thalassolituus sp.
ACAGAGATCTGTTCGGCAGCCAGCTTAAAACTGAGGTGTCTGCCAGCCGCTTCAAAAGCGACCAGCAGATTCAGGGTGGGTAGGTCGCGGCCGCTGCTCATGCGAGATCAGCAATCGCCTCGCCCATACGCAATGGTGTGCCAGCCTGCAGAGTTTCCTTCCAGTTCACCACGCCTTTCGGGTGGCACAGAATGACGGTAGAGCCCAGTTTAAAACGGCCCATTTCTGCGCCTTTCTCAAGGCTGATGTCCGCAGGCACACCGTACTCACTGACTTTCAGCTCACGGCGTGGAGGAGCAATGTGCCCCGCCCACACTGTCTCGACGGCAGCCACGATCATGGCGCCTACCAGTACCATCGCCATCGGGCCTTTGTCGGTATCAAAAATACAGACAACGCGTTCGTTGCGGGCAAACAGGCGTGGCACATTTTCAGCGGTTACCTGATTTACCGAGAACAGATCGCCCGGCACATAAATCATTTCGCGCAGCTTACCAGTCATTGGCATATGCACGCGGTGATAATCTTTAGGTGACAGGTAAATCGTTGCAAATTCACCGCCCATAAAAGGCGCAGCACGCTCAGTGCTGCCACCCAATAATTCGGTCAGGCAGTAGTCCTGGCCTTTGGCCTGGAAAATACGACCGTCTTTGATTTCACCGAGCTGAGAGACGGCACCATCCGCTGGAGATGACAGAACGGAGGCATCACCTTCAATAGTGCGTGCGCCTTCGACCAGCTCACGGGTGAAAAAGTCGTTAAAGCAGCGGAATTCGTCCGGCGTTTTACGCTGAGCTTCTTCCATATTTACGCCGAATTTTTTAATAAACAGACTGATCAGCGGGTTCTTCAGCCATGGCACTTCAGCCTCTGCCAGCAAACCTACAAAGCGTGACAGCAGGTGCTGAGGCACCATAAATTGAAATGCGATAAACAGTTTATCTTTCACAGGAATTCCTTACGGTTGCTCGCCAGTGGTGACAGGGGTGTTTTCATCATTGCCCCATTCAGACCAGGAGCCGGCGTAGCCACGGATATCAAAGCCCAGAATTTTACCCACAAGGTAAGTAAAGCCTGAGCGGTGGTGAGTCTGGCAGTGGGTCGCGATGCGCTTGCTTTCGTCGATACCCATTTCTTTCAGCAGAGCACGGAAAGCATCAAGGTCGTTGATACGCAGACCGCGCTCTTTGTCCATGCCTTTTGTCCACTCGTAGTTTACGGCACCTGGAATATGACCACCGCGCTTAGAAATCACTTTCTCACCAGTGTACTCGGCCGCTGAGCGTGCATCCCAGATGGCAAAATCGGATTTGCCGATATTTTCCAGAATCTGTTCTTTGGTAAAAGTTGCTTCCGGATGAATGCCACCAATGCGGTAATCGCTCGCTTTTGCTTCTGTCATGCCTGATTCGGTTGGCAGGCCAGCTTCTTTCCAGGCAATGCTGCCGCCATTCAGGTACGAGTAGTTGCTATGACCAATACAATCGAGCACCCAGATCAGGCGTCCGGCCCAACCGCCGCCTTCATCATCCGAACAGATGACATGAGCGTCTGGGGTGAGACCAAGCTCACTGAATACCTGCTCCAGCGCGGCAGTGTCAGGCAGAAGCCCGGGAACAGGCTCGCCAGTGCGTTGCAGACGCTTGAAATCGAGGTGCAGTGCACCGGGGATATGGGCTTCGGCGAAGCTTTCAGCCTTGCTCTGGTCGATGATCAGAAGGTTTTCCTGATCCAGTATGCCTGCTAATTCTTCAGGTTCGATGAGAAGTGGAAGGTTGGCCATAAGTCGGGAATCACTCAGAAAAATCCAGAGACCGGAGTGTATCTGAGTGGCCGCGCCCTGTCAGGTCAAGACAGGGCAGGGCGGGTAAGGAAGTGTGACTGTTATGGTGCGTGACGTTTTTGCGCCTGACGTTGCACACTGAGCTTGCGCAGTGAAACCAGACTGTTGCTTGTCGTTGTGCATAGCTGGCGGAAGCGCTTGTACTGGTCGTCATTGATCATTTCACGTTGCTTCGGAGCCGCGACGACAATACCTATAGGATTCTGACCTGCGGTAATCGACATCAGTACGAGTTCATCCGGGAGTGCCTGAGTCAGTGCGGTCGGCATGCCTTTGAAATAGGCGTCCCGGTTCGTTGCATTGATATGCACTGCTGCACGCTTTTTCATTAACTGCCTGAACAGCGGAGCTGACTCCAGAGGGATGCGGGCGACCGACAGATCGCCAAGCCCTTCGGTCTGCTCGCCGTACACCATGCGCATGCTTTTTCGTTGCTTATCGGGCAGAAGAACGCAGCCATGCTCAATACCGATACCAAAGCGTATGCCTTTCAGCACGCCCTGCATCAGGTAGTGCCAGTCACCGAAACTATTGGGCGAATCATTCAACTGGTTCATCAGCTTATTCAGGTACGCACGACCATGATCGGCAGTATTCGCGGTCGCTGTTGCTATCTCTGAGGTTGTGTTTTCAGAAGTGGTTGCTTCTTCAGCATGGTCCTCAGGCAGGCCAGACGATGTTCTTTCGACGGTTGTTGGTTTCTCTGTAAGTTCGGCAATACGGATTTTTTCGGTGGCAGCTTGTTGAGCCTCAGCTTGTGCTGTTTGAACATTGACAGGTTTTGCCTGTTCAGCCAGTTCCTGGTTCGCTTTTTCCTGATTAGCCTTCACAGGCGCAGGTCGCCATTTCGGATAGCTGATGCGCACTGGTTCAGGGCTGGCCAGTAGGCCAATACCCGATGCCAGCGCTGATTCCCGCAGGGTCGCCTCGCGAACCTGAACTTTACGGCATTCACCAATCAATGAGTTCAGTTGTCGCCCTTGAGCATGACTGCTGAGTTCTAACCAGCGACGGCTGTGCTTACCTTCCGGGTTCATGTGCAGGTGCCAGGCTGCACCGGCTGCAGTCAGCGCCAGCATCGACGGTGACTGGCTGGTATGAATCAGGCGGCGGCCAGAGTCCAGATCCCGGGGGTCGTGGCGACGAAGCTTTTTCCATTCGTTTTTCTCCGGCAGTGTCGTACCAGCGAAAATCGCTGCGGCGGGCTCTGGCAGGTTATGACGCCGTACCAGACGTTGCCAGTTGCGTGGCTCGGTACCAAAGACTTTTTCGGTGGCAGTGGCGATATCGTCGCCTTCGCTCAGGTAGTACAACCAGTTATGACTGGATTCTTCTAACAGCAGCCATGGCCAGAGTACAGAGTGTGCCAGCATGGCAGACCAGTGTGCCATACCTGTCGGCAGGCCTTTAGCGCTGGCCCATTGAGCCGCCAGACAGCCCGCCATGTGTGCGGTGTAGAGCGCCTGACGGTATAACTTGCTGCCCTTATCGTCCGCTTTGCGATCGATAACCGGGAGCTGTTTAACCAGCCGCACCAGTTCCTGCATACCGAGTAACGACAGGCAGCTGTATGCGCCGGTGAGCTGTTCGCGGCAGTCCGGATTCTGTGTTGTGGCCGCCTGGAGCAGGTGCCAGCACAGCGCTGGATCGCGTTCTGCGATAGGCACGAGGGTGTCAAAACTGACCTGAGGATCGCGCAATTCCTGTCGCAGAGCGTTGCGTGTTTCGGCAAGAATCGGTAATTCGCGGAAAGTCAGTACTGCCTCCCACTGTGCGGCAGAAGGTGTCTGTGGTGCAGGGTGCTGCATCATCTCTGGGTTCCGGGTTTGTGAAACGGTGATTTGTGACCTTTACTTACTGTAGTCGCGATGCATCTTTTGACCCGTTGAATCTTTGTGTCTTTTTTGTCACTGGATGCTAACCAGCGCGAGTTACAACTCTGAGGGAAATAGCCGGATGCTTTTCGTTGTAGGACTTGTTGTCGTTTTTGGCAGTGTGCTTTATGGCTATGTGATGTCACATGGTCAGCTGCTGGCGCTATGGCAGCCGTTCGAAATTCTCATTATTGTCGGCGCGGCGTTTGGAGCCTTTCTGCTGTCGAACCCCTGGCATATTGTCTGGTCATCATTCCGCATGGTGCCGCAGGTCATCATGGGTAGCCGGGTGAATAAAGCCATGTACATGGATGTGCTGGGTCTGCTTTTCGATATTCTCAACAAGGCACGCCGTGAAGGCATCATGGCGATTGAAACGGACGTTGAGAATCCTGACACCAGTGCATTATTTTCACGTTACCCCGCGATTCAGGCGAACAAAGAACTCGCGGCATTCATCGCTGATTACTTCCGCATTATTGCCGCGGGCAATCTCACATCATTCGAACTCGAGTCCCTGATGGATCAGGAGATTGAGGCACGCCTGCACGAGCTGGAGCAGCCGGGGGTTGCTGTCAGCAAAGTGTCCGATGCTCTGCCGGGCTTCGGTATCGTTGCTGCGGTACTCGGGATTGTAATTACCATGGGTGCGATCGGCGGCGAGATCAGTGAAATCGGAGCCCACGTTGCAGCCGCTCTTGTTGGTACTTTCAGCGGGGTACTGTTGGCCTACGGTTTTGTTGGCCCGGTATCTTCGGTGATGCGTCATATCGCTGAAGACGAAATCAAACTCTATGAAGCGTCAAAAGCCTGCATTATTGCCTCGCTGAACGGCCTGCCGCCGCAGCTTGCCATCGAATTCGGGCGTAAGTCGCTGTTCACTCACGGTCGTCCGTCGTTTGACGAGGTCGAGAGTAAAGTACGTAGCCGCTGATGGAAAAGCTCAGTCCGCATCAGAACATCATTGTCCGCCGCTACAAAAAGGGCAAACACGAAGAACATGGCGGTGCCTGGAAAGTCGCCATGGCCGACTTCGCACTGGCAATGATGGCGTTGTTTCTGGTGTTGTGGGTTATTAACTCTTCGAACGAGCAGGAGCGCGCTGCAATCTCTGGTTATTTTCAGGATCCGAAAGCCTTTGAAGACGGCAAGCGTGTTCCCTCTAAGTATGTGATTGACCTCGGTGGTTCGCCATCGACATCAGACAATATCGCCATCTCTGAAACCATTGATCCGAATAAAATTCTGCAGGCGGATGAAATCGAAAGCCTGGCAGATGCCATTGAGCAGCGCAGGATGGAACAGATGAAAGCGGATATTCAGGCGATGATTACCGCCAGCCCGACCCTCAGCCCGTTCAAAAATCAGCTGCTGCTGGATATCACCACAGAAGGCCTGCGCCTGCAGATCGTCGATCACACGAATCGCCCAATGTTCGATCAGGGCAGTGCACGTCTGAAATACTATTCAGAGGATATTCTCTGGGAGTTGGCTCCGATGCTGTCGAATCTTGACCATCGTCTGCAGATCACCGGGCACACGGATTCTTCAGTGATTGCCAATCAACGGGATGAAGACGACGTGAACTGGCGTTTATCGTCAATGCGTGCTGACTCCGCCCGCAGGGCACTGATGGAAGCCGGTGTACCGAAAACGCAGGTGGCACAGGTGATCGGTATGGGCGATACCGCGCCGTTAATGCCGGATGACCCAGCCGCAGACGTGAACCGCCGGATCTCAATTACGATGCTGAACAAAACGTCCGATGAAAGTGTTCGGGATCGCGCTGGTGCGGACGTAGAGTTTATCAACGACGGTGATGCGCCAGTTGATCCGCGCAAACCGGTTGTGAATAAAACCGGAACATTACTGGAAGAGTTGCGCATGGAGAGGGAGCGCAAAGACAACAGCTACGATAACCCGCCGAATAAATCAGAAGTCTTCTGGTAAACAACACACAGGCGGAGTTTTTTACAGCTCCGTCAGTGTGCTCAGAATACGCTTGTAACTGTTGAATCGATCCTGGCTGATCTTGCCTTCTTCCAGCGCTTCGCGCAGTGCGCAACCGGGCTCGGCTTCATGAGCACAGTCACGGAAGCGGCAGTGACCCGCAACGTCACGTAATTCGCGGAAGCCGTACAACACTTCTTCGGGGCTCATATGCCAGAGGCAGAATTCACGGATTCCTGGCGAGTCGATCAGGTCACCACCGGCCGGGAAGTGATACAGTCGTGCGGTTGTTGTCGTGTGTCGTCCTTTACGGGTGTTTTCCGAGAGTGCACCAACCTTCAGGTCTTCACCGGGTAACAGCGTAGAAATCAGCGACGACTTACCAACGCCAGACTGGCCAACGAACACACTGACCTGGTCATTAAGAAATTCCTTCAGATCGCCGAGGCTGGATTCTTCTTTACTGCACACGCGCAGTGAGCGGTAACCCAGAGCCTCATAGTCGCCAAGGAGTCTGTCAAAGTGTTCCTGATTGGCTTCGCCGATCAGATCGGTCTTGTTGAGCAGGATAATGGGTTCAATGTCGCAGTTTTCTGCGGCGACTAAATAGCGGTCGATCAGGCCCCTGTGGGCTTCGGGCTCGGGTGCAATAGTCAGCAGAATAACGTTGATGTTGGCAGCAACGGGTTTTATCTCGTTGTACGGGTTAGGGCGCGACAGCTCTGATTCTCGTTCCAGTACCATCTCAACCACGCCGCTGAGTACGCCGTTACTCTCAGGGCCAGGGCGGAATACGACACGGTCACCGGTAACCAGTGAACCCAGGTTTGCGCGCAGGAAGCAACGATAGCGGGTGCGGTGCTCGTCCTCGACTTCCACTTGAGTGCCGAAGTGCGCGATCACTAAACCATGACACTCGTCACCCAGCTCGCCGGCGTTCAGCTGCTCGGAGATATCTTTCTCTTTGCGCTTGGCGCGATCCGCTTTTTCCTGCTGAATCTTTTCAACGCGCCATGCCTGACGACGATTAAGCTTACGTTTGGCCAACAATCATTCCCCGTGTGTGAAGATAGCTATTGTCGCGGTTGGCTGCCCTGAGCGCAACTTGCTAGACTCAGTGCACTGGGCAGCCCTGACAGCGGCTACTGAAATGACACAAGAGAGAACGATATGAGTCAGAAAGACAATCTGGTGTGGATGGATCTGGAGATGACCGGTCTGGAGCCGGAGCAGGATGTCATCATTGAAATCGCAACCATCGTAACCGACGGCGACCTGAATGTGATTGCTGAAGGCCCTGTGATTGCGGTGCATCAGCCAGATATCCTTCTGGACGCTATGGACGAGTGGAACACCCGCACCCATGGTAACTCGGGTCTGACTCAGCGAGTGCGTGACAGCAAACTCGATGCCCGGGCTGCCGAACTGGCGACGATCGAATTTCTGCGTGAGCACGTAAAAGAGGGTACCTCACCGTTGTGTGGTAACAGCATTCATCAGGATCGTCGTTTTCTGGTGAAGTACATGCCGGAGCTGGAGCGTTATTTCCATTATCGCAATATCGACGTGTCGACATTGAAAGAGCTGGCTAAGCGCTGGAAGCCATCCGTAGTATCTTCCTTCCAGAAGCAGGGTTCCCATCAGGCGTTGGATGATATTCGCGAATCAATCGCTGAAATGCAGCACTACCGCGAGCACTTTCTCGACCTTTGAGGTCGTGTAAAAAGACCTTTGAGGTCGTGTAAAAAGACCTTTGAGGTCGTGTAAAAAGACCTTAAAGGTCAGATAGCAAGAGGCCTGCGTTCAGCAGGCCTTTTTTTATCTGTCTTCCTGTTTTCAGCGCACGGCTACTTACTCGTATAAGCGCGAGGTTTGTCTGTAATGATTCCTGCAAACCGGAAGTTCTGATACTTCTGCCAGTCATCGCTGCTGTTCAGTGTCCACGGA
>JAYNJA010000140.1:0-7929 GCA_038109705.1 Thalassolituus sp.
ATACACCGCCGGCGCGCCCTCAGCGTTCAGCAGAGCGGAGTAAGCCTCGCTCCGGTCTGGGGTCAGACCTTCAATAATGACCACGTCGCAATCGCTGGCGACGCTGGCGTGCAAACCAACGCAATCTTCGAGTATACGATCGAGCATGCCGTTACTGATGCTTTGCTGTACTTCATTCAGCCGCATCGGATCGGGTGTATCCAGGTGCAGTACCGTACGGGCAAGTTGAGTCGAACGCTCGTTAGCTGCGCTGCCTGGTGCAACGGGTTTAACAAAACCTACTTTAAGTCCGCGAGCGTCGAGGGCCTGCATCAGGCCGAGGCTGATGGTTGTTAAACCACTCTCTGTATCGGTCGGGGCGATAAATATATTGATCATTGGCTCACCAGTTCGTACGTATCTTCTGCAATCATGCGTTCTTCATCGGTCGGGATGACCAGCACCAGCGGTGCCCCCTGAGCGCTGATGCGACCTGTATCATCACCGTTTTTCTCATTGAGTTCAGACGACAGACGGAAAGGAATATTGCGCCAGGCTGCGAGAATCCGACGGCGTATATCGGCGGCATGTTCGCCGATACCGCCAGTGAAAATAACCGCGTCGGTAGATGACAGATTGCAGCTAAGGGCCGCCAGTTGACGGGCAACCCGGAAACAGAAGGCATTAATCGCTCTGGCTGCGTCGGCGTTTCCTGATGCTTCTTCAGCCAACAAAGTTCTCATGTCGTTACTGATACCCGAGAGTCCCTTCAGGCCGCTCTCTCGATTCAGATCATTTGTAAGCTCTGATGCCGAGCGCCCGGTGTTTTCCATCATGTAGTTGATCAGGCCCGGATCCGTATCGCCGCTGCGGGTGCCCATGATCAGGCCCTCCAGCGGTGTCAGCCCCATACTACTGTCCACTGAACGGCCCTGGCGAATAGCGCAGGCGCTGCAACCATTACCCAGATGAGCAACGATAAGATTCAGTTCGTCAGCGGGGCACTCAAGTCGGCGGCCGGCTTCGGCACTGATAAAACGGTAGCTGGAACCGTGGAATCCATAGCGGCGTACCTGATGCTCGGTATACCAATCGTATGGGACGCCGTAGAGAAAGTTTTCTTTGGGAATACTTTGATGAAACGCGGTGTCAAATACTGCGACATTCGGGACGTCTGCAAACAGCTCCTGGCACAGGCGTATGCCCATCAGGTTCATAGGGTTGTGAAGTGGTGCCAGCCGGCAGGTCTCTTCCAGTTGTGCCAGCGTGGTGCTATCTATCAGTACACTCTCGGCAAAGGATTCTCCCCCGTGGACAACCCGGTGACCTATGCCGGCAAGGTCTGAGAGATATGTTCCGACTTCCTCTACGAATGTCTTCAGTGCCGCAGCATGGTCCATATGTCCGCTGTGCTCGGCATCATGATCGCCGCTTATCGTCAGTCTGGCCTCATCACTGCCAAGTCGCTCCGCGGTTGCATCTATGGTTGGAATTGTGGATTGCTGATCGCTGTAGAGCGCCAGCTTTACAGATGAGCTGCCGCAATTGATAACGAGAACAGAACCTTCCATTACTTCTCCTGAATTTAAATCGGTATTACGCATCCCGCGCGCTGAAATCTTTTGCCAGGTACTGGATCAGCCGCATCACGGGGTCAAGGTCTTCGATTCGCTCGCGCTGGAATCTCAGGCTGTAGCGGGTGCCATTACCTGCAGGCTCAGCACGGACAATGCGTGCTGGTATCGGGCCGACTTTGTGATCCGGTGCATCAATGTTCACCGTAACCTCTGAGTCTGACGGGAAGCGTCCACTGCAGAGGATAATCATGCCTTCTGTAGACAGCCAGCGGACATCGCCACGACTGCGGCGTCTCTTTAACGGCAGCCAATGGCGTCGCATCATACTGGCGGTGATCTGTGACGTTGTCATTACGGTTGGTTGCTCACCTGATCGTACTGTTGCAGTTCGTTGTAACTTATCATGGCACGGAGCTCCTCGACATATTCAGCCCCTCGTTCAGAGTAACTGTGGAGGCCGCCTGCCAGGTTCATGCCTGTGCTGTACCCAAGATTGGCCAGCTCCTGCGCACGCATGCCGCGTAGTTCACGGTAGGCGTCGTGGCGGTTAATGTTCAGCATGTAAGCCCGGACACTCAGATACGGCGATTTGAACTTCGCAACTTCGTGTGCTGCGCCATCAGAGCGCTGGTCCGGAACGAGACCGCAGCCTTTTTTAAAGCACCACTGGCCGAAAAGGTTGTTCCCTTCGACGGCGAAACGCGATGTCCCCCAGGCTGATTCATTGGCTGACTGAGCCAGTGCCAGAGATGGTGGTATCGGAGCGACCCGTTTCAGAAGACGCCGGATCAGTGTATCCCGCGGTTCCATATCAACACGATATTTGTCGGCAAGGCGTTGGAGTAATTTCTCTGCCGGTTTTTCGAGGTCAGTGCGATCTTTAAGGAGTTTCAGTGCCTGCCGCTCAAGAGAGACTTCCCGATTAGATTCGTTAATCAGAGGTAGCATGAAGTTAAAGAAATCGCGCTTTTTTTCAGCAACCTGCTCGTACTGAGAAAAATCGGGAAGCTTCGCTTTTGCGATTGTTGTATCAGGGGTGTATTCCAGAACAACTTCTACTTTTTGTTCGCAACCGGCGCAGAGCATCAGGGTGAAAATCAGCCATCCCGGCCAGAAAATGCGTCGCATGAGCCTCAAGGTTATCTCTCCGAATGATTCGATATCCGCAGTGTAACAGCATTTTAGGGCGGTTAAGAACGCATGGAGCCGTTTACATTTGTCCCTCAGGAAAAGTGCCAGCCCAGAGAAATAGGGCAATACAGGAAAACATTGGCAGAAAATTGACGTTTATTTCGAAAGGGTTGATTGTAGAACTGGCGTCCAGTAATAAAACGTTAAATTTTATTAACCTGGCCAAAGATTGGGATATTCTTGCCGATAATACTTTCACTGAAGAAAGCGGTTTGGATACCCGGAATATGGCAACAGAACCAATTATTATGATCGCTGACGAGACCCTCGCTGTTCAGGCTCAGTTGGGTGAAGCACTGGGCAAAGGCATCTCGTTAGTCAGCGCCATGAATCAGGATCAACTCGATTACTGGCTTGATGAGCCAGCTCGCATGCCTGATCTGCTGTTACTCGATCAGGGGTTTGTCGGGCAGCAGATGGTCCGCTTTTGTAAGAACTGGAAACAAGATCCTCTGACTCGTGGCATCGGTCTGCTGGTTATGGGGCCTGACGATGACGATCTGGAAATCGGTGCTCTGGCGGCGGGGGCTGAGGGTTATCTGCGCAAGCCGTTGAACTCGAAACTTTGCCGCCTTCGTATCGATCAGTTGTTAGCCAATCGTGCCGAAGTCAAACGACTTGAAGCCTTGTCGGTGACTGACGGCCTGACAGGCATTGCCAATCGCCGTTATTTTGATGATTTCATTCTGGCTGAGTGGCGTCGTGCGCAACGTGAAGGCGGTAACGTAGGAATGATTATGGTCGATATCGACCACTTCAAGGCATTCAATGATCATTATGGTCATGTCGAAGGTGATAAGTGTCTGAAGCGTATTGCCCAGATTCTGAAAGAGCAGGCGCAGCGCCCGCGAGATCTGGTTGCCCGATTTGGCGGTGAAGAGTTCGCTCTGGTCCTGCCTTCGATTCATTTTGAAGGTATGAAGGTGGTTGCTGAGCGTATCCAGAATGCGATTGCTGAGGCGGCCATACCGCATGAGGCATCAGATACTTGCCCGGTAGTTACTGTCAGTATGGGACTGGCCTGGGCGGAGCCTAAGCCTGAAGATCACATTACTACGCTGATCGAAGCCGCTGATGAAGCGCTTTACTCTGCTAAGTCTGCTGGTCGTGCACGCTATAGCGAGCCAGTTGATCTGGCGTCGATCCGGTCGCTGATGACCAACTGAAAGGACGTGTAGAAAAAACCGATTGAAAGGGCCTGACAGGTAAAGGAGTCAGGCATTAAAAAGGGCAGCTGAGCTGCCCTTTTTGCTTTTCTGAGGTCAGAACCTATCCGCGAAGGATACGACTCAGAAAACGGAAGTTCATATCTTCACGGCGCAGCAGAATCATAGCATCTGCGACACCAAAGTCTTCATCAAGGAAAGGCTCTCCACAGATTCGCACGCCAATGCGCAGATACGCTTTCAGCAGCGATGGAATCAGCTTGGCACCGTCGAGATCTGATTCAGCGGCCGGAAGTGCAATTTTAGGCTCGCAGCGCATGTTTTCAGGGGTCATGTACTTTTCACGCAGATGATCCATGACGGCATTGGCTTCTTCGTAGCCACCGTTCACCGGAATAGAGCAACAACCCATCAGATAGTCGATGCGGTGTATCTGCAGATACTCAGCGAGGAACCCCCATAAGTAACCAATCGCGGCGCCACTGCGGAATTCAGGATCGACGCATGTACGGCCGATTTCCATGTAGCTTTTGCCTGGTTGCAGGACATTGCTGAGATCAAATTCAGTCGAGGAGTAAAAACCGCCCGCTCGGGTAGCGAGGTCATTGGTCAGAATACGACTATAGGCAACGACACTGTCAGTATCGTTGTCTTTTACGATCAGGTGCAGGCAGATGTCGTCAAAGCGATCGCGGTCAATACCAAGATCGGCTCCTTCGACAGATGCACCCATATCTTCGGCAAATACGCGGTAGCGGAGCTCAAGCGCCTGACGGATTTCCCGTGGGTCATCGGTGAGGCGTGCTTCAAGACCGGTCAGAGCAGGGGTGCTGACCTGGGCAGTAGACTGAGCCATGTGTTTTCCTGTGTCTTCTTTCACGGCGAAATTTATAACAGTTCTGTGACAATGGGATGACAATTTCAGAACGGGGACACCGTTACCGCCTACCCAGCTCGAAGAGCGGCTATCCTAAGGGGTAGGAGGTAATTATGAAACCTTTGTTACAGATATTTTTATTATTTTTGAGCATCAGTTCCTACGCCGTTCCTTATATCAATCCGGAGGTGGCTGAGGATATTCTTGCGCGGGATTATGCTGGTCAGAAATTATACTGGGCTCCAGTTCGCCTGCCATTGACCATCGCGCTCACGGACAACAGCCGCGTGGCCAATCAGCTGTCACATCTGTTTGATCGTGGGATGGTCGAGCGGGAGCGCCTGATGAGCACGGAAGATGTAGGTAATGGGCGGCGTAAAGTGGTGCTCAAATGGCGTTATACCTGGCCCGATAACTCATCTGCTGGCCTGGCTTATGGGGTGCGTCGTGTACATTCACTGATGACTATGACCGACCCGATTCAGCGTGACGCCACCTGGTATGTTGAAGTGGCGTTACGTTGGTATGTTGATGATATTGAGCCATGGGTGGCCGATCCGGCATTGAAAAGCGCCCGACCATTGCGCCGGGCGATTGAGTCGCATGAAAAGCCGTTCGAGGCTACGGTATATCTGGAGTTGCGTAATAACCGCTGGCAGATCTGGACGCCAGAATAGTGGCAGCCTGATCGGTCATATAGCCTTAGAAAATCGTGGTTGCTCTTTGTCTTCGCTGCCATTTTTTGAGCCGTTGCGGTACGCATCAAAGGCCATACAGGCCTGGCGAACCATCAGGCGTCCGGCGTCTGTTACCGTGATAGCCTCATGTGTGATTCTGATCAGGCCGTCATTCTCCATTCCAGATAGTTCAGCCAGTTCATCAGCAAAGTAGCGCCGGCTGTTAATCATGAACCGTTGATCGATATCATCGAATCGGACATTTAAATGACACAGCAACCCCATGATCATGGTTTTACGGATGTCGTCGTCTTTATCCGCCAGGCATTCTTTAGCGGTGGGCAGGTCGTTACTGCGTATAGCCTCAGACCAGTTACTCAAGTCGGTGAAATTCTGAGTGAAGATAGGTCCCATCTGGCTGATGGAGGAAACTCCAAGACCAATCAGGTCGCAGTTACCGTGCGTCGTGTAGCCCTGAAAATTGCGATGCAACTGGCCGCTGCGCTGAGCCACTGACAGCTCGTCTTCGGGCAGTGCGAAGTGGTCCATGCCGACATAGTGATAACCCGCCTCATTCATATGCTGGATTGCGAGACCGAAGATCGCGAGTTTTTCTGCTGGTTCGGGCAAATCAGCGGTATTTATGCGTCGCTGTGGCATAAAACGTTGCGGTAGATGAGCGTAGTTAAACACTGACAGTCGATCCGGCCGGATATCGGTAATTGTTTCAAGAGTCCTGGCAAAGGTCTCACGGGTCTGGTGTGGCAGGCCGTAGATCAGATCAATATTTATCGAACGAAAGCCCAGACCTCGCGCCTGATTCATAACATCGTGGATCATTTCTTCTGACTGCACCCTGTTTACAGCGGCCTGAACATCCGGGTCCAGATCCTGCACGCCAAAACTGACCCGGTTAAAGCCCAGTTCGCGCAGGCGACTCAAGGTGTCAGGGCCCAGTTCGCGCGGATCAATTTCAATCGAGTAGTCAGCGCTTTCTGCGTTGCTGAAGGTGAAGCGCTGGCGCAGATAGTTAACCAGTTCAGCAAGCTGATCATCGCTCAGGAAGGTGGGGGTGCCGCCGCCAAGGTGCATTTGCTCTACGACTCGGGAGGTGTCGACCAGTGCAGCCTTCATATCAATCTCGCTGTAAAGCAGCTCCAGGTACTCTTCGGCCTGGCCTTTGTTCTTGGTGACGATTTTATTACAGCCACAGTAGTAGCAGACGTGCCTGCAGAAGGGGATGTGCAGATAGAGGGACAAAGGCTTTGAGGTCCTGCGGCTGAGCACATCACGCTCCATTGCGTCAGAGGCGGCTGGCGCAAATTCTATGGCTGTTGGGTATGAGGTATATCTCGGGCCGGAGCGGTTGTATCGCTGGATCATTAAAGGATCCCAGATCAGTTGGTCAGACATACGTTTGCTCCGGACGGTAAAATGAGGTCGGAGTGTAGCTTCGACCTCAGCAGCAGGACTTGCTCTGAGTCAAAAACACGACGCCTTGGGGCGAAATCGTACGTCAGATATGGCCTTTGACAGGTGAGTTCACGCCTGATTTTGTTATTGTTGCTTTCAGGCCCGGAATGGCCTTGATTTTATCGCTGATAGATCGTTTGATAGACGCTTTCCTGAATATGTACATTCTATAAACTCAACAAAACGAGCACATGCAGGAGTGACTGGGGTCAATTATGCCTAAGAAGCCGTTTACACCGGAAGAAATCGCGGCACAACGGGAGCGTATTATGGATAGCGCTTCACACGTGATGGCTGATGTCGGATTTCATCATCTGTCGATGCGTAAGCTCGCGTCACAGTTGGGCATGACTGCCAGTAATATCTATAACTACTTCCCAAACAAAGAAACGCTCTTTGTTTATACCCGTCGTCGTGGTTTTGAGTTGTCGTTTATCGATATCAATGAGCAGATGAGTCAGCACCTTGAGCCGCGCTCGGCGCTGTACAATTTTGCGGGACATCTGATTCAGTTTGCGCAGCGTATGCCGGGTTACTATCAGTTGATGTTCCAGCCGCCACGGCTGAGCCTTGCCGACCCCGAACTGGTTGATCGTGATGTGTTGCTGCAGGTTGATCGTCTGGCTGACGAATGGCAGTCACACCTGTTGTCCATGCTGGCGGATGCTGTGCCTGCAATTGCATCAACCTCTGAGGCTCGCCAGAAGCAATTGGCGCTGTTCTTTGTGTCATCTCTGCACGGCCTTATTGATACCTATTACTACAAGGCACTGCCAAAATTGCTGTCTGGAGTCGATCTGATTCCGGATGATGTGGTTGAAACCCACATCGGCTGGCTGCTTTCTTCTCTGGAGCATCAGGCCGAACGCGCGCACTGATACTTCTTTCTGCCCTGGTCAGGTTGCCTGCTTACTTTCCCTGTTTGCGGGGCTGGCCGGGGAGGCGATCCTCAAGGCGGTAAACAAACGCCAGAATCTCAGCAACGATGC
>JAYNJA010000141.1:0-7896 GCA_038109705.1 Thalassolituus sp.
CTGCACGGTTGTGCGAATGACTTGTGGGGAAGCAGGTACGGTTTCGCGTTCTGTTGCTTGGACGTTCAGGTGTGACGTAAAAAACAGCAATATAAGCAGAAGTACTTTCACGCCACTCACGCTATTAACTGTATTCAACGCTATCAATGAATTGCTTCAGAGGCAGTTAATAGCGCCTGCCGGAAGTCGTCATTAGTGCGACGCCCTTTAAACAGTATCTCGCCCTCAGTCGAAATGACTACCAGGCCTGGCGTGCCACGAATACCAAATTCATCGGCGATTTTCAGGTCAGGGTCTGCAATAGAGGGCCAGCTCAGCTGTTTGTTCTGCTCAACCAGCAGGCCATCGGCGGATTCTTTATTGACGTTAACGCCTATCCAGCGCAATTGCGGGAATTCCTCTTTTAATGCTTTCAGGTGAGGGATTTCTTTCATGCAGTAGCCGCACCAGGATGCCCAGAAAATCAGCACGGTAGGTGCTTTGGGGGAGCTTTTATCGAAGGTGATGTTCTGCTCGGCGATGGTTCTGTATTCCCCTGCGTGAACAGAAAATACAGCAGTTGAAGAGACTGCCACGAGTGTTATTAACAGCAACTGGCGCAAAGTTCTCATAGTGGCACGTACCAACCCAGTGTCAGCCAATAGAAGTCCAGATCGTCGCTTCGTCGATAATAGTTCATACCGATATCGTAACGGGTCAGTGAGTTGGTAAAACAGCCCGGAGCCCATTTTGAAACCGTCATGCCGGCACTGTGGCCATCGAAATTACCGAGGTCAGGGTCGCTGCTGCGATAGCGTTCGGGCTCTTCAAAAAATGTTGCGAAGAAATAACTGCCGTCCTGATGGTAATAGCGATAGCTGGGTTCGAGCACCAGACGACCGTCATCGAGATTAAAGAAGTAGCGTATCTCTCCAACCACTGCGCGGATGTCCCAGTCGTCTTCGTAATAGCTGATACCCGTCTGGATGGAGTTCTGGCCGATGGCGTGTTTGTAGCGCAGTGACAGGGTGTCGCGCACGCGGATATCCGGAGTGACTTCGTAGTATCGGTCGTCGTTAACCAGTACCGAGTTAAACGAGGTTGCCAGCATGCCGCTCTGCTCAGAATGCGACCAGGACAGATTAAACAGTGAATCCGGTGCCAGGGTCTGGGTCAGGCTCAGCGTACCGGAATAGGTTTTGCGAGGCTCATCGACTTCTTTCGCGCCGTTGTAGCGGATCATACGTACGGTATCGTCGTAGACCTGAAACTGCGCGCTGATCTGGGTCGATTCTTCCGCCAGAGACTGAGAGAAACCAACACCATAACCAGTCGAGCGATAGGCAAATTCCTGCCCGTAGCTGGCGTGAACATCGACGGTAAAGCGGTCATAGGTGCGGTACTTCCAGCCCAGCTGAAAATTAAACCGACCCGGGTTGTAGCCCGTCGCACCCGACAGAGTTTCTGCTTTGTCGCGGGCGTCATCATAGGAGGCGGCGGTTACCAGATCGCCAGTGAACTTAATCCGGGCTGCCTGCTGTTCATTGATATTGTGCTGATACAGCCAGATGCCTTCATAAATCGTGGCATCTTCTTTAATTGTCGGGTTACCGCCTTTGTCATCGGCTCCATCGTCCTGCTGGTAGATCACGCCGCGGAAGGCAAAGATGCTGTCCAGCTCGTCGGGAGTCGGGATATCAGCGTCAGCGAGTGCCACACTGCTGCATAGCATGAGTAGAGCACTGGCGAACCATCTTAATAACATCCGCAGCCTCCACCACCACCGCCGCTGAATACACCGGTAGCGCCTTCACGTGCAGACAATACGTCATTTTCGATCTCTGCTTTCAATGGAGGGTTATCAAACTGCATATCAGGCTGTGCGAGACGTTCGCGCTCGTTAAAACGCACCGTGGTGCAGGCTGTCAGCAGGCTGAGTAGCAATAGAGAAAGGATCAGACGCATGGCTCAGAAACCAGATTAAGGTGGATTGCACAGTAGCACAGTGCTTTGACGAGAGTAACCGCAGTCCGAAGGACATGCCCCTTGGTAGCGCACATAGTGCAGTCGGCTCATCGCTTGAAATAAATCTGAAAGATATCTGTAGTAGAAAAGCAGATCGGCTACTTTTCTACTACAGTACAGAGATATACACTTAACCCAGTGGCACGCTTTGCCATAAAAGGATTTGCCAGTCAGACGTATTTCGCCTTCCGGACAGAAGAGTACGTACTGGTTATCGTAACGGAGTGCACTTTATGAAATTTTTCTCATGCGTTATCGCGACTGCCTGCTTTATCCCGGCGTTTGCTTTTGCTGAAGCCTCAGCGTCTTCCCCTACACCTAGCCAGGTTGCAGCTGAACAGTGCATTTCTGTGCAGCCAGAAGCTCATGCTTCTAAGCCATTAAAAGAAATGGCTGATTCGATGGGCCTGAAACTGGGTGTGTACGATGCGGTGAAAATTTCTGGAGTTGTACGGGGACGCCTGATGTACTCCACCGAGGCGGTTGAGGTATGTATTAAGGCTGCTGAAAGTTCTCTGACTTATCAGGTTCGCAGTCATGATGCATCTGCCCGCCATCAGGACTGGGTGTTGCTCTCCAGTAACTGATCACGATTGTGTTGGCACCACTCTGCTGATCTGAAAAGCAAAAGCCGTTACTCCTTATCAGAGTAACGGTTTTTTTTGGGTATTTCCTGAGGGGCTGAGGCGATTACTTCGGCTCCCAATGCTCTGCAATAAAGGCTTCTGCTTCATCGCGTTGATCAGCACAGATGTCCATCGCCAGAATGTCATCTGCGGCTGATGAGTGGTCTGCTGAGATATTACCGGTAGCGAAGAATTCGTTGCTGACAGCCGATGCATGAACTTTCACCAGTTCGTAAGCACAGGCATTGTCGCCGGTTTTATAGATGGTGACCCGAGTGTCTTCCTGTTCCACCTCGGTATGAATCTGCTCGTGCAGGAAGGCTTCCAGCACAAAGAGCTTATCCCAGGCGCGTGGGATGTTATTTTCTTCGAGAGCATTGCCCATAAATTCAATATGACCGGCAAGGATGGTGGCATCCTGCTCAGTATTTGCCTGGATATCCCAGTACACCTGATCGCCGTTGATATGTAATTCGATCGGGTAGCTGTTGGTATCACTATAGTGGCTATAGTGGTCATGGTTTTCGCGCAGGTATTTGATATTTGCACCGCCAGAGGACTCTGCCTCAACCTCAGAAGTCTCGGTGCTTTCGGTTGTCTCAGCCGTTGTATCCGGTGTGACAGCAGGTTCTGATCCGTTACCGGCTCCGGAGCCGTTCCCTTGAGGATTGCCTTTACCCGCAGAGGCTTCACCACCACAGCTGACCAGTGCCGTTGCCATCAGAGAGATAAGCAGAGTTCTTGTTTTCATAATATAACCTCTTGATTGTGTGGTTATATTATAGAAGGTTATACCGTTAAATTGGTGTGGTGAATTGTCGCAGAAGAACCATCAGAAGTGCTTCCTCCCTGAAGTGCTGGAAACTGCAGGGAGGTCGTTTAAACTGCAACTATAGCTCGTCAGTTGCTGTTTCGGTCATTGATGTAAATGGACCAAATGGGTTGATTGGGTCTTCAAAATCACTTTCGGCGAGCGTCTCCCCGACCGTACCTGAAGAGGTAAGGTGCTGAATCCGTAAATTGTCGATCGGTGCGTAGTTGTACGTTGATGCCGCCACCCAAAGAGTTCCTTCACCTGACGTAATCTCAGGGGCACTGGTGGTCCAGACTTCTTCATAATCACCAGTTTCCGTGTTCAGGACGTATAGTTTTAAAGTGCTACCATAACTATCTATTCTTAAGCTCATGGAACCGTGTGCCATTAGCGCTATCGGCGTAGGAGTGAAACCTCCTCCTGGGGAATAAACGTTGGCGCCGTCAGCATTGCACTTCATACTGAAGCCTCTGATCTGCGTACCTTGTTGCCAGTAGTTATTGAAGTAGTATCCCGTGTGAGAAATGCTCGCATCTCGGATACCAATGCCAAACCGGGGAGTTGCTAAATCACAGAAATAATCGAATTCGATCCGGTAATTTGTGCGCCCTGTTGCTCCGAATGCATTTATCGACTCTGGTAGGTTTATTACTTTGAAGGCCCTGAATCCATAGTAACCTTTAGAGTACGAAGGGTCCCATTTCAAGTTCCAGTAACTATAATAATCATCGTCATAAACATCGGGATCATATAGTGAACTACTTGGTCTTCTTAGCATTGCAGCCTTTCCTGGCATTGAATCGTGTATACCAGGGTAAAAAGACGTTCGGTTTTTAAAAGTAATCGAGTTTTCTACCCTTGCCGTATCAGATTGAAGATATTCTCCTCTGGCGTCGTGCGCAATGTCAGCATCCAGGCTTACAGTATATTCAACTTCCGGTTGAAGTGATTTGTAATCGCTGTTGTCGATGACTCCATCAGCGTTGCTATCGCCCCATCCATTACTGTCCGGAATTAGATGTAGGTTGTTATTTGACCATATCTTTAGATAAGCCAGATCATCATCGCCTTGTTTGACACTTAAGGCTGTAGCTACAGACTCTTTGTCTGCTTTCTTAGAAAACTTGATTCCTACCTGGCTCGGCTCATAGTCATCGAACATTATTTCCTGAACGCTGAATGTAGTATCTTCTGTGATCTCGCTATTGGTAAATTTGCTGATTCTATTGATTGAACTTACGCTTGTGGTAAACCCTGATAGCTCAATTAGCTCTAAGTATTCTGCTTCTGATTGCCCTGACAGGAGATCATCGAAAGATATTTTTCCCAGTATTGGGCCTGCATTATTGTTTGATCTCTGGGCATCAAAAAATATTTTGTTGTCGACGATCATAAGCTTTCTGACACTGTATCGATCTTCGTTTTGATAGTCGGTAGAGGCTAGTACCTCATATACTTGGCCCGTGGCGAGATTTTCAATATGGATAACGTCAGTCGTCCCATTATTATCGACTGCTATCGTTTTGGTAATAATCCGATGCCCTTGATAAATCAGATTTTCTTCACAGTTTGTTTGGCTCCCAAGGTATGGAATTTCATTGTAAGGGAGGATGCGTAGTAACCTGTCCTTGTGATCGCAAGTATATAGGTAGCCCTCGTTGCTGAAAGTATAGTTCATAGAGAAGCTTTGTTGGCCTTTCCATATTACTGGTGCCTTAGCGTAGCCTCCGTCGGGTAAAGAACTGAAATAGCTTCGACCAATAATTATTGATTCACCATCGTCTGCTACGTAGTTGTTATTTTCAGATGCTAACTTAATTGCAGTTTCATTCTGAATAAGAAAAATACCTGAGTTCTGGCCACTGATTTTTGCGAATATTCTACCGCTCGCAGCTACTACGTAGCTCTGAAGTAAGGCGGTTTCTGAATTCAATAGCGTGCTTGTAGTCTGGTTATGGGAAATTTTTGTGACCTGCGCAGTAATCCATTTCTCCGTTGTTGGTTGATATTCCCTTGATGCTACATATACATTGCCAGCATCATCGAATTGAATCGGGGATAATCCGGGGCGGATTTTTTCGTATAAAGAGATTGATTGATGTTCATCTTCAGCTAGTTTCTGTTTCATTACTTTTATTGGGAAGTACTTACCCATAATATTGATTTCAGCTATGCTTTCTTCAAGACCGCCAAGGCAGCTGACTTCACTATTATCAATTGACACTTTTAGTAGCGAACAATAAAAATATTTTTTCAGTAATAGTGATTGAAGATCATCATAAAAATCTTTCAGGTTGATGATGAAATTCTCATTATTATTTCCTGTGCTTATTTCTATTGAAACATAACAGTTTCCATATTCATCGATAGCGCCGTTACTACATGTACTGTTATTGCTGCTATCGTTAATGAATCGTGGATATCCTCCTGGATATACTTCATAAAAGTTTGAGTATGATATCGGCGTATTTGCTTGGAATTCAGGGCCGATTAATGGCAGGCTGTAGGTATAACTCTGGTCGTCTTGTAGATAGAGGTCATCAGGAAGACCTCTTTTTTGATAGTAATCCTGTTCAACGTATAAATACAAATAATCTCGATCTGGACTGATGGCTGAATATTCTACAAATAAGGGCTCTATATTGGATACTGGGTTGTAAAGGTCGCCATCGGAGGTGATGGCCAAAAGGTTACTATTTCCAGTAGAAATTATCCGGATCGGGTTTTCTTCGATAACGAAATTAGGCGCCGTACTCACAACTTCAGAGTGCTCCAACAGCAGTTCTGCATCAGATAGATTGACTACGGCCTCTTCAGAAGTAGTGAATGAAAATCCGCTGTAGTTTGATTGCTGTTGATCTTCCGAAGATGTTCCAGTTGGCTGGGCTGGGTTGGTGCTTGAGCCTCCCGAACCAGAGCCGCAACTAGCTATGAGTGTTGTTATTATGATTTGCGCAATACTAAATAACGTCCTTGATTTCATGCGGAAATATCTCTGTTGAATCGGATTACACAGGTAGTCTTTATAACGTAAAAACTCAGGATAATAAAAAGGGCGCCGTAGCGCCCTTCTTTATGTTCGTAACAACAGGATCAGCTTACAGCTGAGGGCCCGCGTTTACGATAGCGTCAGATACGTCGTACTTCTTGAAGTTTTCAACGAACTGACCAGCCAGGTTCTTAGCTGCGCCTTCCCAGTCTGAGGTGTTAGCCCAGGCTTTGGTTGGGTTCAGCAGAGTCGCATCAACACCTTCCAGAGACGTTGGTACTTTCAGGCCGAAGATTGGCAGTTCTTCAGTTTCAGCGTCACGTAGTGCGCCAGACTGAATCGCAGCGATCACAGCACGGGTAGTCGGGATGCTGAAACGCTCACCGCCGCCACCGTTAGGGCCACCAGTCCAGCCAGTGTTAACCAGGTATACCTGAGAACCGAACTCAGTCACACGCTTCATCAGCAGTTCAGCGTATACGCCAGCTGGACGTGGGAAGAATGGAGCGCCGAAACAGGTAGAGAAGGTAGATTTCAGACCTTTAGAACCACCCATTTCAGTAGAACCTACCAGAGCGGTGTAACCAGACAGGAAGTGGTAAGCGGCCTGTTCTTTGCTCAGGATAGACACTGGAGGCAGTACACCAGTCATATCACAGGTCAGGAAGATCACAGCTTTTGGTTCGCCAGCCATGTTCTCTTCTACGCGCTTCTCAACGTGAGCCAGCGGGTAAGCACAACGGCCGTTTTCAGTCAGGCTGACGTCGGTGTAATCCGCTTTGCGGGTAACCGGATCAATCACAACGTTTTCAACGATGGCGCCGAACTTGATTGCGTTCCAGATGATTGGCTCGTTCTTCTGAGACAGGTCGATAGTTTTTGCGTAGCAGCCGCCTTCGATGTTGAAGACAGTGCCTTTGCCCCAACCGTGCTCGTCGTCACCGATCAGGAAACGCTCAGGGTCAGCAGACAGTGTGGTCTTACCAGTACCAGACAGGCCGAAGAACAGGCAGGTGTCGCCATCTTCGCCAACGTTTGCAGAGCAGTGCATTGGCAGTACGTCTTTTTCTGGCAGCAGGAAGTTCTGTACACCAAACATCGCTTTCTTCATTTCACCAGCGTAACGCATGCCAGCCAGCAGTACTTTGCGCTGTGCGAAGTTAACGATCACTGCGCCGTCAGAGTTAGTGCCGTCACGCTCTGGTACACATTCGAAACCAGCAACGTTCAGGATCTGCCACTCTTCTTTGTCAGACGGGTTGTAGCTTTCTGGCAGGATGAAGAGGTTACGGCCAAACAGGTTCTGCCATGCAGTCTGAGTGGTCATTTTAACTGGCAGATAGTGCTGAGGATCAGAACCAACGTGCACGTGAGATACGAAGCTGTCGTGTTGTGCCAGATACTCTTCTACACGCTCCCACAGAGCATCAAACTTGTCGGCGTCGAATGGACGGTTGATGTTG
>JAYNJA010000142.1:0-7764 GCA_038109705.1 Thalassolituus sp.
CAATCGGGTCAATATCGGGTACGTCGTCCGGTGATGTTGCAGCTGCAATTTCATCAGCTTGCTCGTTGACTGCGTCGAGCACATAGTCCAGCACGTCGTCGATATTATCTTCAACGCTTTCGCCGCTGGTGTCTTCTGAGGCATTCGCAAGCGCATTAGCAATGGCTGCGTTTACACGTTGGGCGAGTTGGTGAGTAACATCGTCAGCGTTGGCGATGTAGTCTTTGGTGACGTCAGTGCCTTCTCGCAAGCCGAAATCTTTACGGACTTTCTCTGCCGCCTGTTCGGTCGTCAGACCTGGGTTATCTTTCAGCGCTTTAGCAACCAGGGTGCTCAGTGGCGAAATGAACTCCTGCCCCGGCGGTGCGGTCAGCGTGAATGGCTTATCAATGGTAACGCCCGGGTTATCCAGGTCGATGGTCTGACCTGCGATGGCTTTAACCACAACAGAGTGCGCTGCTTTCTGCTCGGCTGTTGCTTCGAGGGTGTAGTTACCCTGTTCGTCAGTGATGGCGTTTGGCTCATCAGAGTCACATTTAAGGTTGGAATTCAGATCTAGGCAGACCAAAGCACTGGCCAGATAGCCATCGGCGGCTTTGCCAGAGAAGGTAGATGCCTCGGGGGTTTGCTCTTCTTCCCCTTCAACTGGGGTTGGGAGTGGATCTGGCCCTGGGCCCGTGTTTCCGTCATTACCACCGCCACTACAGCCGCTTAATGCTGCGATAGCCAGCGCCAAAAGCAGCTTTTTATTCAGACCTGATTCCATTGCTCCGTGTCCTCAGAAAATTAAAATCTTCGGGATTCTACGGGGCGATCTGGCCTGTTCACATAGTACGATTTTGTAATTATTCTGAATGTCGCCTCAGGACACTGAAAGGGTTGATGAGCTAAGGTAGCGTTCACTGAAACAAGGAAGTCACATTATGAACTGGCCACTCACCATTATTATTGCCACCTGCGTTCAAAGCGTGTTGGTGATTCAACTATTTATCGAAGACACTGCGCGGCGATTTTCTATCGACGAAGACTGGCTGGGTTTGTTGGCTTCGGCCGAAACAGGTATGGCGGCGCTCGTCAGTCTGTTCGTGTTCCTGAAGCCGTCGTTTGTGGGGCGTGGTCTTCTGTTGCTGACAGGAAGCGCGCTATTTGCAGGTAATGCCGCGTGTGCGTTAGTGCAAACCCCTGAGCAGTTACTGATTGCCAGAGCGGTGATGGGCGGCTCTGCGGGGCTTATCTGCTCCTGGGCCTATCGCGAAGTGCTTAACTGCGATGACAGTGCTCGCGCACAGGGCATTGCGCTGATGCTGCAGTCGTTCTGTCTGGTGGTGTCGTTTGCTGTGGTGCCGCACTTGGCAGAACGCATAGAAAGTGCGCTCTACTGGGTGAATGGCGGCTGGTTTTTACTCATGCTGGGTGCCTTATTTCGCGTTCAGGTGTCGGCGTTGCAGTCAGAGCCCTCAACGACTTCCCGTACGTCTTTTTCACCGCTTCCTGCACTGTTTTTCTTTGTCGGTGTGGTAGCTATGTATGCCAGTCATGGCGCTTTCGATACCTTTATCGCCGAACTGGGCAGTCAGTCGGGTGTGGCTTTGACCGATATCGGCTATGCCATGATGGCCGCCTGTGCGATTGGTATTCCTGCCGGAGCAATGGCCTCGGCTATCGGAGCTAAATTGGGTGTGTTGCGGCCGATTCTGCTCGCGGTTATCAGTATGCTGGCGGCGATAGTTGTGCTGGCGTTAGCCGATATGCAGGTCGTGATTTTCTGGGTGGTTGCGCTGGCCTATAACTTCGGTTGGGTACTGGCGTTGCCGTTTATTGTATTGGCGGCAGATGCTTTGAACGACGGAGGGCGTATGGTCTCTGGCTTGTTAATGATGCAGGCATTGGGCATGGCCGGTGGCGCAATTATTTCAGGGGTTTTGGCTGCTGATGCTGGAATTAGTGCTGCTCTGATCGGTGTTGTACCGGTCGCACTTTTATTGAGTGTTGGTGCTTTTTCACTGCTGAATCGCAAGGCTGCTGTTAGCTTAGAAGCCCGTATATAAAGCCGTTGTACACCAGTTCTGCCTGAGTGTTTGCACTGAGTTTATTCTTGAGAGACTCGATGTCTTTATTAATAGTCGCCTCTGAAGCAAAGACCAGGCGGCCCGCAATCTGTTTAGTTGCCACACCGTCAGCCAAGGCTTGCAGAACCTCTTTTTCCCGTCGGGTAAGCTCAATTTCAAGAGTGTGTTCCGGAGCATCAAAGCGTTTAACTACCTGATGAAACAATGCTGCTGCGCTGCCTATTTTCTGCGCGTTGGGCAGCACAGATTGATTAAACTCATTTTCATTCATGCCTACGGCACCAAACCCTAATCCTGATGAGACGGGATTATCGCCCTCTTTACGGCAGTAACTGAAACCAAAACGGATGTTGTGGTCGTTGCTGACCTGTTCGATGGCTGAAGTATCGGAGCCGATGGATGGATACTCTTCTAGCCAGCGGTCGGCGCTGCGCCAATCGATCAATGCACCGCTGACATTGGCCGCGTTACAAAGTTGTTGTGAGTGCTTTACTGCGACCTGAACACAGCTGTCGGCGAATGCCCCTCCGGCAGAGAGGTAATCTGCAAAGAAAGCTTCTGGATAATTATTGATGTAGGTGGGTGAGGTATTAATGTTCCCCACCCAGAGTGCGCCGTCCAACCCATAGCCGCGCAGATATCGGGTGAGTACAGTCCAGGCTGCGTTAGCATCGGCTGCTGAGGCCAAAGAAATTATCGTGTCGTTATCCAGAGTATGGTTGCTGAGAGTTTTGGCATCTGAATTCATGGAAATACCTTTGCCTCAGCACATGCCGAGCATCAGAGCGACCATGACCATCTCCTCAATAGAGCTGGCATTCAGTTTTTTCTTAAGTGTACGGATATCTTTATTAATCTGATCCTCAGAACGAGGTATCAGCCCTCCAGCAATTTGCTTAACGCGCAGGCCATTGGCCAGATGACGCACGAGTGCACTTTCGCGGGGACTTAGTTTTGGCAGTTCCTGTGTGAACATGCTAGCCGTTTCTGCGTAGCTGAAGCGCTTTAGATTAATGCGCAATAGCTTGATGGCACTGATGATGTCTTTCTGGCGCGGCATGATCGCACCATCGAAATCAGCGTCGGAAATACCCGGAGCAGATAACCCCAGTCCGCTGGTCGCTACGTCCAGCGTGTTCATCTGAATGGGTGAAGGCAGCAAACATGAGAAGCCTCGCTCAACTTTGTAATCACGGCTGAGCTCTTCGATTGCCAGGTGACGGCCTTCCACAAAGTGCGGGTTCTCGGCCACCATTTTGTCGATGTCTCGCCACTCCGCCAGTGCTACGCCATCAATACGGTGGTGGCGATAGCGCCAGAACTCCTGTAGCGCGAGTTGCACGGTAAGGTCGTTAACCGCACCACCGAGATTGACGTAGTCGCGGTTAAATCCCTCGGAATAATCTGAGTAAGTAAAAAAACGATTGCGCTCAACCTCACCACCGGGCGAATAGACCAGCATACCGGCTTCGAGGCCTATGCTGCTCATAGCCGCCATAAAACCCGACCAGGTTTCTTTTACTGTGGTGGCTGCGGTCAGGGTGACCATCAGATCCTGGGTGAAATAGTCGCTGTTACAGTTCATGGAGTGCAACGCTGTTCATAGGAAGTCAGCGCAATTCACCACGCCTGAGCATGGCGGCAACCAGCCCGGGTGTAGTTGTTACACCATAGTCACGACGCAACACCAACAGGCGATTTTTGACCGTAGAAGTAGCCTTGCCTGGCACTGTGGTGGTTTTACCTCCGCGGGCAATATGCGAAAGAATAGCCACGTCATTACTGCGTGATTCCCACCAGAGCTTATCCCACAACTCCCAGCTTAACTGCCACAGCAGGCTGGCCTCGACCGCAGTGACACCAGAAAAGTGATGATCAGAAAGCCCTGCGACTGTGGGGGAATATTGTGCAGATTGAGGATTGAGGATCAGAGTGATCGCGGTAGTTCCCTGAACAAAGGTAAACGCCATACCAGCAGACACCTGTTGTACAGAAAACTGAATAGCGGGAGAAGCCGCCGCCAGACCGGCAGTCACGGAGTTAACCAACGCAGAATACGAGAGCGAATCGTCCTGCTCTACGAGGCAGGCACAGACAGCGGCCAGATCCATACAACATCCATATCGTTGGTTAATGAGTGAACAATTTATAGCAAATGGCGCGAACGGGGGCAATACGTCAACTTGTGTCAGATTGGAATTATCAGGCGGCAGAATTACAAAATCGTACTGTTTCGGCAAGGGGAGTAGTGCGTATAGGCTACCGGGCTCGAGAGAGTAACCATACTAGCTACTGTGCTGTCGTAATATGCCACTATCGAACGAATACCGATTACATTCACCTATGATCAGGCTGCTACCAGGAGCAGCGGTGACGTGCGTTTTAATTGCGAGTCTGGCTCTGGCTCCTGCGTCGTTTGCTGCCAGAGAAGGGTATTCGTATTTCGGGGTAGGCACGGATTACATCGCTTATAGTGAACGCAATGACAATCTTCTGAATACTGGTATTACCCTGGCGTCTGGTTCAGACATTGCTGCTACGACGCAGCGTGGAGGTGGGTACGTCGGTCATGAGTCCGGATGGGGTTTCTACATCGCGTCAGAAGCGACTCTTGGTAATAACGTCAATGATGAAAGCTGGACACTTAACGGAACCAGGGTTCAGGAAGATTCGTTTTCGTTCCGGCGGAGTGAACTTACTGTTCTGGTGGCATATGACTTTACCCAACGGCAAAGCGTTTTGTTTGGCGGGGCAACACACGATACCAGTTTTAACCGTTTTGATTGGCATGCGGTGGAGCAGGACGAGTTTATCATTTCGCTTCCTGATGGGACTGTGTCTGAGGACGTGTTCAAACTCTACGGACTTATCGGCTATGAAACGGGCACATTGTTTCTCAATGAACACGACTCGAGACTCAATTGGCAGTTGCGCATGCTCGCTGGAATTCCTCTCTTCAGCCAGACGCTGAATACCGAAAGTGCTGTCGACACCATCACCGGTGGTTTCGATGGCTATCTGTTAGAAGTCGATGCGTTATTGGGATATCGACTAACAAGTCATCTGTTATTGGGATTGTCTTTGAAATACTCGATTGAGTATCAGGAAGAAATCCAAAGTGATTTTATTAATGAAAGTCAGCAGCGGGTAAAAAGAACGCTGCCTGAAAATGAACTCTCTCTGTTTCAGCCAACACTCAATATGTACTGGTCGTTCTGATTAAAAAAAGGTGCCGCCACTATGGAAAAAATATCAGAAAAAATCTCAATGCTTATTTTATCGTCACTTCTGCTCTCTGCCTGCGGAGATGATGGTGGGGATGATAGTGATAGCAACCGAGAGGTATCGAATGGTGAAACGCCAGAAATTGCAGTATCGGATAAGCCAGTAATTAATCTTTCTGGGGTTGTGACGCTTGTCGAATATGATGAAATTGTAGAGCAGGAAGGGGCTGTTGGTGCAGCTTCGGTTCGCGCACAGAGTAGTAATCTTCAGTACTCAAACAGTAACTGGCTGGGCATAGATGAAAATGGCGATACTATTTTTCCATTAGCAAATATCCGGGACCTTAAGGTCAACTGGACTCAGCTCAGCCCCGATCATACTAAACTTTATATCTCGGTAACGAGTGACCGAGATGAAGATTGGGACTATCGAAATAAAGCGTCGGCGATAGGTCTGAAAAATAATTATGTATACGAGGAAGAGTACAGAACCTGGGAAACACTGATGCCTCTGATCGGCCCGCTTCTCAGTGACGAACTGGATTTTCCGTTAACGTCTGATGAATTTTCCGAATTATATCCCGATGGCAGAATCTATCTTATGAGCCGAGGTAATTCAGCTTGTGAAAATGGTATTGAAACAGTATGGAATAGTTGCGTTAATTATCTGGAATACACCTTTGATGATGACGATTATGTGACAATCGAATTCGCGCCAATCTATAACCGCATCGTAGATATTATCGCTGATGATTATATGTATTGTCCTGTCATCGAGCTTGATCGTATTACTGGAGATATTGACTGCCTTGGTGGCACGGAAGAGGTTTCACACAGAGTATCTATATTTGGCTATGATTTTGATATTCCTGTACGTCGCTCCCGGCTTGTTGAGAATGAAATAAATTTATTTGCATATGAGAATATCCGTCGCGGGTTAAAACCACTGCAGTTTGATGATGAAGGAAATATCTACTTGGCTGGCTCGCTTTATCATGAGGGCGATGATTATTGGGATACAGAAGGCCAAAATATCCTCCGAATTACTGTTGATGGCGAGATTGAAGAACTACGATCATTTGATTCGTACAGGATTAATGACGCCTATATCGCCCTCGGTAATGGCGATGTGGTTACCCGCATGGACGGTAGTAATGATGGGGGACTCTTTATGCTGCAGGATGGAAGCCTTCTCAACATTTCTGGCGGCTGGAATGGCTTTACGGCCGACACCGGCTCGACACTGATTGTGGGGGGTAACTTAGTCGTATCACTGCCTGGTGGTGGCTTCTCGCAGGTACCGCTCAGTTGGAATAGTACGGATTCCAATGTACAAGTGTCCGAATGGGGAGTCTTTGAGGATTACTATGTTACCGATGAAGGTAAGGTCTACGGATGTCGTTATTTGGAGGTTCGCCAGGAAAATGGTAATTACCAGCGCGGCCAATATATAGTTCAGGTACTTCCGTATGCTCCATTTTCGGAGTTTGCAATCGAAGATTGTAATTTCGGCACTATGTCTCAAGGCCACAGAGTTGAAGCACGTACTGTAAGTATCGGTAATCTCGGCACAACCCAGGTATTGGATATAACCCGCCTGACCGATAACGCTACCTATACGATTTTCGAAGCCGAGGATTATGCGTCGGTGGCCCGCTATAGCATCACGTCGATTGCGTACGGCTCGAATACGGTTATTTTCTCTGCTGATCGTACTTCCGCGCCAGTCGGTACCGTTATTGGTGAAATTGATATTCAGAAGCTTTCGCAAGGTCTGCCTGAAAGTGAGTACCTTTCGCTGCGCGACGTGGGTTCGTCGATAGCTGCATCAAACTCGGTACGCAATATTGCTCCGTTGCCAATCATTGAGCCAGGTACGACGGCTGCCGCACCAAAAATTACCGATGTATTCTTCAATGAGTCTGTGTATTCGCACGTTGGGTTCGAATTCTCAGAGTTTATGAATAAAGAGAGTGTTATGGCGGCGATGACATTCACTGATCAGGATTCGATGGATGTGACCTACATTCCGTTCTGGGGGTATAAGAACCTCTATCTGATTCCAGACCTGAATGGTTTAGGGGACGCTAATGATGATGGTGTTATTGGTAGCGATGACTATATGCCATTTCAGGCTGGTCAGACCTACAATGTTTCATTTGATACTAATGCGGCAATGGATGTGGCGGGGCGCCTGATGGCTACTAACCCCAAACCGAATGCTGTGCATAGTTTCAACTTTCCAGCTGAGTAATTGTTAAGTGAACAGGCGGATTTTATTATCTGCCTGTTTTTTACTTTCCAAAATAGCAAGGATCTGGATCAAGCTATTTTCTTTTAAAATAATGTATTTCTGGATTGGCTTTATTTGATACCTACTCGGAATAATTTCAGTAAAAGCGCAAACATGTACCGGGCATAGCGCCATTACGATAAATTGTTTACTATCCGGTTGCGCCAAACTCATCTCC
>JAYNJA010000143.1:0-7596 GCA_038109705.1 Thalassolituus sp.
GATCTTCCTGGTAGGTCAGGTTGAAGATCATATGGCGAACCTGGTGGTTGCTCAGCTGCTGTTCCTCGAGTCTGAGAACCCGGACAAAGATATCCACCTCTACATCAACTCTCCTGGTGGTTCTGTGACTGCGGGTATGTCGATCTATGACACCATGCAGTTCATCAAGCCGGATGTCAGCACCATGGTGATTGGTCAGGCATGTTCAATGGGTGCATTCCTTTTGGCTGCAGGCGCAGAAGGTAAGCGCTACAGTGTGCCGAATTCCCGCGTCATGATTCACCAGCCTAGCGGTGGTGCACAGGGGCAGGCGACCGATATTCTGATTCATGCTCAGAACATTCAGGACACTAAAGACCGTCTGAACCGTATCCTTGCGCAGCATACTGGTCAGCCTCTGGAGAAAGTTATCGCGGATACTGAGCGGGATAACTTTATGGATGCCGAGACAGCTAAGGCGTATGGTCTGGTCGACGAAGTCCTGACAAAACGGGCATAACGGAATATTCCGCGAATATTTATTCCGGTGGCTTGAAATTGCCATCGGAAAGTACCATCTTTGAAACTGAAATAAGAAATACGACGAGGCAGTCGAATGACCGACGATACAAAAGGCAAAGGCGACGACAGCGGTAAGCTGCTCTACTGCTCATTCTGCGGTAAGAGCCAGCATGAAGTCCGTAAGCTTATTGCCGGCCCCTCGGTGTTTATCTGTGACGAGTGTGTCGATCTGTGTAACGACATTATTCGTGAGGAAGTACAGGAAGCCGAGAACAAGGGAAGCTCTGACAAGCTGCCAACTCCGCAGGAGATTAAGGCAACGCTTGATGAATACGTAATTGGCCAGGACAAGGCCAAGGTGGTATTGGCGGTCGCCGTTTATAACCACTACAAGCGTCTTCAGCATGACGGCGGTAAGGCCGGGGTAGAGCTTTCTAAGAGTAATATTCTGCTGATCGGTCCAACCGGTAGTGGTAAGACATTGCTGGCCGAAACGCTGGCGCGTCTGCTTAACGTTCCTTTCACCATTGCTGATGCTACCACCCTGACGGAAGCCGGCTATGTAGGTGAAGACGTTGAAAATATTATCCAGAAGCTGCTGCAGAAGTGTGACTACGACGTTGAGAAAGCTCAGCGTGGCATCGTCTACATTGATGAGATCTATAAGATTTCACGTAAATCTGACAATCCATCCATTACGCGTGACGTATCGGGTGAGGGTGTACAGCAGGCGCTGCTGAAACTGATCGAAGGTACGGTTGCTTCCGTTCCTCCGCAGGGTGGCCGCAAGCATCCGCAGCAGGAGTTCCTGCAGGTAGATACTTCCAATATCCTGTTCATCTGTGGTGGTGCGTTTGCCGGTCTGGATAACATTATCCGCGATCGTTCTGAGAAAAGCTCCATCGGTTTCTCTGCCACTGTGAAAGGTAAGCAGGATCAGAAGTCCGTAGGTGAAGCTCTACGTGAGATTGAATCGGGTGACCTGGTTAAGTTCGGTCTGATTCCAGAATTCATTGGTCGTCTGCCTGTTGTGGCAACGCTGGATGAGCTGGATAAAGATGCGCTTGTTCGCATTCTGACTGAGCCTAAGAACTCGCTGGTTCGCCAGTATGAGCGTCTTTTCGAAATGGAAGACGTTGAGCTGGAGTTCCGTGATGCAGCACTCGACGCAATTGCCAGTCTGGCAATGGAGCGGAAAACCGGTGCTCGTGGTCTGCGCTCAATTCTTGAGTCTGCTCTGCTCGATAGTATGTACCGTGTTCCTTCAGAAGAGCATGTTGCTAAGGTCGTTATCGAGGACTCTGTGATTCGCGGTGAAGCTGAACCTATCCTGATTTATGAAAGTAATGATGTAGGTAAAGTGTCTCCGGATGACGATTGATCCGCAAAACTGACACTGTCTGACAGGAAAAGGAGCCGAATGGCTCCTTTTCTTTTCTGTGTCCCTTGTAAATTAGAAACCACACCCCCACTATCAATACAGATTCACCGTATTTACATCAGGTAGTTATATGTCTCAGCTTAATCTTCCGCTTCTGCCGCTCCGTGATGTTGTCGTTTTCCCGGCAATGGTTATCCCGCTGTTTGTTGGTCGTGAAAAGTCGATCCAGGCGCTTCAGGAAGCGATGGATGGTGATAAAAAAATCATGCTGGCTGCTCAGCGCGACGCGGCTGACGATGCTCCGACTCTTGAGGGGATGCATGAAATAGGTACGGTTGCGACTATTCTGCAGCTGCTGAAACTGCCTGACGGCACTGTAAAGGTCCTGGTTGAAGGTGACGTGCGTGCGCGCCTTGATAACCTGATCGACGAGGGCGAGCTCTTCCGCGGTGAGATTACTGTGTATGAAGAAAATGATCTGGGTGAGCGTGAAAATGAAGTTCTGCTTCGTTCACTGACTGGTCATTTTGAGCAGTACGTTCAGCTTTCTAAGAAAGTGCCAAGCGAAGTGCTTTCAACAATTTCCAATATCGAAGATGCCAGCCGTCTGGCGGACACCATTGCCGCTCATCTTTCCATGAAGCTGGAAGAGAAGCAGGTTGTGCTTGAAGTGCTTGACCCAAAAGAGCGTGTAGAGCACCTGATGGAAGTCATGGAATCAGAGATTGATCTGCTGAAAGTAGAAAAGCGCATCCGTGGGCGCGTTAAGAAGCAGATGGAAAAGAGCCAGCGTGAGTACTACCTGAACGAGCAGATGAAGGCGATTCAGAAAGAACTGGGCGATATGGAAGATGGCTCTAACGAATTTGAAGAGCTGACGAAAAAGATTGAAGAGTCCGGCATGTCGAAAGACGCCCGTGAAAAAGCGGATGCTGAACTCAAAAAGCTGCGCATGATGTCGCCAATGTCGGCAGAAGCTTCGGTCGTTCGTGGTTACCTCGACTGGTTGGTCAACCTGCCATGGAAAAAACGCAGCCGCGTAAATAACGACGTGACCAAGGCGAAAGAGATTCTTGATGCGGACCACTTTGGTCTGGAAGAAGTCAAAGAACGTATCCTTGAGTATCTGGCAGTGCAGGGCCGCGTTAAGAAAGTTCGCGGTGCGGTGTTGTGCCTTGTAGGGCCTCCAGGTGTGGGTAAAACATCTCTTGGTAAGTCGATTGCACGCGCAACGAATCGTCAGTTCGTTCGTATGGCGCTGGGCGGTGTACGTGACGAAGCGGAAATCCGTGGTCACCGTCGTACTTATATCGGTTCTATGCCGGGTAAGCTGATCCAGAAGATGCACAAGGTTGGTGTACGTAACCCGATGTTCCTGCTCGATGAAATCGACAAGATGGGCATGGATCACCGCGGTGATCCAGCGTCTGCGCTTCTTGAGGTTCTGGACCCCGAGCAGAACTCTACCTTCGCAGATCACTACCTCGAAGTAGATTACGATCTCTCAGACATTATGTTTGTGTGTACGTCGAACAGTATGGACATTCCAGGGCCGCTTCTGGACCGAATGGAAGTGATCCGTATCCCGGGTTATACCGAAGACGAAAAAGTAAATATTGCCCGTCGTTATCTGCTGCCGAAACAGATCAAAATGAATGGTCTGAAAGATGGTGAGCTGGATGTGAATGATGATCGCCTGCGCGAAATTATTCGTTATTACACTCGCGAAGCGGGTGTGCGTGGTCTTGAGCGTGAAGTAGCCAAGCTGTGCCGTCGTGTGGTTAAAGCTAACATGCTGGAGAAATCCAATACGCGTCGCGAAATTACAGAAGAGCTTCTGCAGGAATATCTGGGAGTACGTAAGTTCTCTTATGGTCTGGCCGCAGCTGACAATCAGATTGGTCAGGTGACGGGTCTTGCCTGGACGTCGGTCGGTGGCGAATTGCTCACACTGGAAGGCGCATCGACACCTGGTAAGGGTCGCATTATTAAAACCGGTAAGCTCGGAGAGGTAATGCAGGAGTCGATTCAGGCGGCGTTAACGGTTGTCCGTTCACGTGCATCCGGAATGGGCATTGCTGAAGACTACTTTGAAAAGCACGATCTGCATATTCACGTGCCGGAAGGTGCGACACCAAAAGATGGTCCGAGTGCTGGTATTGGCATGGTGACTGCTCTGGTTTCTGTGATGACTGGAATTCCAGTGCGTGCAGATGTGGCGATGACAGGTGAAATTACACTTCGTGGAAAGGTACTTGCCATTGGCGGCCTGAAAGAGAAGCTTCTTGCTGCGCACCGTGGTGGTATCAAGACGGTTATTATTCCGAAAGAGAACGAAAAAGACCTTCGTGACATTCCGGATAACATCAAAGCGGACCTCGAAATTCTCGCCGTCGATTGGATAGACGAAGTGCTGGATGTTGCCCTCGAAAGCAAACCAGAGGACGTAATTGGTGAAATTTTGACCGGAGATGACGCCAAGGCGCAAAAAGATGATGCGGGTCGCCCAAGTACGCACTAAGGCTGCTTGACGCTCTTGGGGGTAGTTGGTATAAATCAACGCTCTCGAGTTTCTGTGGCGATCGTCCAGTCGCACAACAAAACTAAATATATGGATGCTATAAGGGGATACGTGTGAACAAGTCTGAACTGATTGATGCTATCGCAGCTTCTGCTGACCTGCCTAAAGCTGCTGCTGGTCGCGCTCTGGATGCAATGATCGACGCCATCGGTGGCGCTCTTAAAGAAGGTGACCAGGTTGCTCTGGTTGGTTTTGGTACTTTCCTGGTTAAAGAGCGTGCAGCTCGTACAGGTCGTAACCCACAGACCGGCGCTCCAATCGAAATCAAAGCGGCAAAAGTACCAGGCTTCAAGCCAGGTAAAGCTCTGAAAGACGCTGTAAACTGATAAGCCGTAACAGGGTTTAGGACCGGTAGTTCAGTTGGTTAGAATACCGGCCTGTCACGCCGGGGGTCGCGGGTTCGAGTCCCGTCCGGTCCGCCAGAATAAAGCGCATCCCTGATGCGCTTTTTTTGTATTGATCTCCAGAATTTAATTATTCTGGATAAAAATAAAATGACGCTCATATTGTCGATGACGGCAATAGGACCGGATCACCCGGTCCATAGGGAGGAAACATGTTACAGACCATGCGTAACAATGCGCAGGGCATGATCGCCAAAGTAATTGTTGGTTTTATCATCATCGTATTTGCGCTCTGGGGCGTAGAAAGTATTGTCAACCTTGGCGGTGGCGAACAGCCGGTAGCAACGGTCGGTGACTACGAAATCTTTAAGGCAGAGGTTCAGCAAAAGGTGGCTGAGCAAAAAGCGCAACTGCGTCGCCAATTTGGAGAGCGTTACGACGAAGGTCTGTTCAACGAAAAATTTCTTGAGCAGTCTGCACTTGAACAGCTGATTAACGAGAAGGTTGCTCAGCAGCAGGCTGACAATATGGATCTGTACGCGGCATCCTCTGTGATAGATGAGATGATCCGTAATACACCTTCTTTCCAGTCTGAAGGTAAATACGATCCTGAACAGTTTAAGCTGGTTCTGCGTATGAACGGTCTGTCACCGGTTCAGTACCGTGCAATGCTGGCAGATAGCGTTCGTCAGAATCAGGTGCGTGCAGCATTTATGCTGTCGACGATTGAAACTCCGTTTCAGGTTAAGTTGAACCAGGCTCTGGATAATGAACAGCGCACATACCGCTTTGTCACTGTTAAAGCAGATGAATTTAAAGAGGGTGTTGAAGTTTCTGACGAAGAAGTTCAGGCGTATTACGATGAAAACATTGATCGTTTTATGACTCCTGAAAAAGCGCAGATTAAATACGTACAGCTGAGCAATAAAGATATTCAGGCAGCGCAGGACGTTACTGAAGAAGATCTTGAAGTTGCTTACGCTGACTATGTCGCTGCGCAGCAGGACAAAGAACAGCGCGAGTCTGCTCATATCCTGTTCGAAGTCGGTGACGTGCGTAGTGAAGATGAAGCTATTGCTTTGGCCGAAGCTGCGCTGGCTCGTATCCGTGGTGGTGACGAGTTCGCTAAAGTTGCAGCGGACGTGTCCGAAGATCAGGGCTCTGCCGACATGGGCGGCGAACTGGGTGTAAATCCACGTGGCGCATTTGATCCGGCATTTGACGATGCACTGTTTGCACTCGAAGAAGGTCAGGTCAGTGAACCTGTTGTAACTGAATTCGGTGTTCACCTGATTAAAGCGATCAGCGTCGTTGCTCCAGATGTTGCTTCACTTGAAGACGTACGTGCAGAACTGACCCAGTCGGTTCAGGCTGAAAAAGCAGGTTTCCTGTTTGCTGAACGCAGCCAGGAACTGGCAAACATGGCGTTTTCTGCAGAAAGCATTGAAGAGCTGGCAACTAATGCTGGTTTGACCGTTGTTGAAAGCGATCTGTTTTCTGCGGCGAACGGTGCAGGTGTTGCTGCAAACGAGAAAATCCGTCGCATTGCGTTTGAAGATAACATGAAGCTGGATCGCGAGATCAGCGAGTTAATTGAAACTGATGATGGCGTTCTGGTGTTTGTTGTATCGGATTATATCGATGCAAAAGCGAAGCCGGTAGCTGAGGTGCGTGCTCAGATTGTTGCAACCTTGAGCAGTCAGAAAGCACTGGCGGCGGCAGAAACTAAAGCTAACGAAATTCGTGATGGTGCAGACGCCGAATGGCGCGAAGCATCAGCTACAGTTCGCCAGTCGACTGATGCCCCACGTCCTGCCCACCAGAAAGCATTTGCGCTGGCTGAGGGCGAGTCTGACGTTGTTTCTTCACCAGAGGGTTACACGGTCATTAATGTGATCAGCATTGATCGTAAGTCCTGGGAAGAGATGGAAGCGACTGATGAGCTGCAGGCGTCACTGCGTAACCAGAATGCACGTGATGATATGGTCAGCTTCCAGGCGTGGTCAAAAGCGAATACTGTGATAGAACAATAATCATTGTATTGCGCGAAATAAAAAAGGCAGCGAAGGCTGCCTTTTTTATTTGCTGCTCGGAAGTGGAAGTTAATCTTCCATTTCATCCAGGCTCATTGCGCAGGTGTTAAAGCCACCATCGACATAAACATTCTGTGCAGTCATACCAGAAGCCATGTCTGAGCAAAGGAATGTTGCCGTATTTGCCACTTCAGCAGCGGTAATGTTTCGCTTAAGCGGAGCGCGTTCGGCGTTTTTCTTGAGCATTTTGCGGAAGCTTTTAATGCCGGATGCAGCAAGCGTCTTGATTGGGCCTGCTGACACGGAGTTAACCCGAATCCCCTCGGGGCCGAGAGAGCCAGCCAGATAGCGTACAGAGGCTTCCAGAGACGCTTTGGCGAGTCCCATTACGTTGTAGTTTGGAAGTGTCTGCTGTGAGCCATGGTAAGTCAGTGTGAGCATGGAGCCGTTGCGACCTTCCATCATTGGTTTTGCTTCTTTTGCCAGAGCGACAAAACTATACGCACTTATGTCGTGGGCTATACGGAAGCCTTCACGGCTGGTGACGCTCAGGTAGTCGCCGTCTAGTTCTTCGGCTGGAGCAAAACCTACCGAGTGGACCAGAATATCAAGACCATCCCATTTTTCTCCGAGTTCCTTGAAAACATTGGCAATTTCTTCGTCAGAAGAAACGTCGCATGGGAGACAGATATCTGATTCCCATTCACCAGCCATTTTTTTAACGCGCTCGCCCAGTTTTTCGCCCTGATAAGAGAA
>JAYNJA010000144.1:0-7587 GCA_038109705.1 Thalassolituus sp.
GGGTAACTCTTGGCCAATCTATATTACTTACCCCATGCCGGTATTGGCGTTAGTGCATCTTAATACATTCGATCTCGTTGGATTTGCTACCGTTTTGATCAATGTTGGCCTGGCTGCGTTGTCATTCTTGCTTATCCGGCAGTGTATTCGCGTCGGCCAATCGCAGCAACCATCACTTAATCAGAGCGATCGCTCTGATTGATACTTTCTTTAGTATTCATTGCTGAAATCATAAAAAAGCAAAAGGAAAGTGTTGATAAACATTATTATATTGAGTGCTTCATCACTTATTACGACTAGAGAGTAATGAGACACCGCCACCTCTAGGCGTTGGCGTGGTTTGTTCAGGGTAGTGTGGTCTGTGCAGCAATTTATTGCGTAAAGCCGAGGGATTGAGATGCTAGCAAGTATCGCGGGTGTGACATTGGGGATGGCTATTACTTTGGCGTTGGCAGCTTTAACGTCTTTGTTAGATATCCACCCTTTAATTACTGGCCTTGTTATACCAATTTTTAACGCCGCTCTCGCCCTTTTCTTAACTGTTGCCGCGGTAAGGGGAAACGCCTGGTCTTTACGTATTTACTATCCTTTGCCATTGCTCGCTACATTACATCTTGTAAAGTTTGATGCCGTATTTATCGGTATTTTTTTGTTTAACATCGGACTTATGGCCCTATCTTTCTATCTGATGCGGCGTTGTGTAGCCGCTAGCGCTGGGTGATGTGAAGTAAGGTTTGTGTCGGGTGTCAGAACGGATGCTTCTGTTCTGCTCCTCACCTGATAAATTAATAGGCGTAACCTTATTCGCTGTCTTTCTGGTCTGGATCGCCAAACAGTTCATATATTAGTTCTACGTGGCTTTTCTCTCTGTCTTTCTTTTCTTGGGCTTTTCTTGCTCGTTCTTCTTCTAATTTTGCATTCGCAAAATCCGGAGTGGGGTTTGAAAATAGAATTCTGATGCATTCTTCCATGCAGGATAAATGTGCGAAGAACTCCTTTCTCGCTTGCTTGTTGTAAAGATAGAAAGCGCCGGATTCGAGCTTTTCACGCCTCATCTCGAGTATTGTTTTCAGTGGTACCATCCCAATGTACGGATATATGTAGCCACTTCTGAAATATTCAATTTGTGGCAGGTATGGCGATTCTGATTCAGTCATGGCGGTACTCAGCTCTATTGTCTGGCAGACACATAGAAAGAATAGCCACACTCTATAGAATCGCTAACGTTAGCTTGAAGGGCGAGGTGGTGCACCTGCAGAAGTGTATTGGTGTTAGCAACAAAGATGCTGCTATTTGAAGTAGCTCTGCTGGATGTTGAGCTACTGGGCATCAATTGATGCCCAGACTATCCGGCCAAGCGGTTTAATCAATCGACCGTTTGGTTACGCCTTTACGGCCAAGCAGTGAGCCACCGCGACCTTTCGGTTCTTTGACTGGTGGTGCTTTCGGCTTTTCTTTTGCGCGGTTCGCGCGTGGCACTGAACTCAGTTGCTTTTCTTCTGGCTCTGGTTGAGCTGAGTTTCCTTTCTTTTTCTTCGCAACTGGCTTTTTCTTGCGTGCGAATTTGCCCGGGCCGGTTTCTGGCACGTTGTGGTTTGGTACGTGGCCAATCAGGTCTTCGCGTGGCAGGACGCGGCCGATTAAGGTTTCGATTTCTGTCAGGGTGTCGACTTCGTGGGCGGCGACCAGTGAGATGGCGATGCCTTTTTCACCCGCACGGCCGGTGCGGCCAATCCGGTGAATGTAGTCGTGTGCCACTGGTGGCAGGTCGTGGTTAATCACGACGGGCAGATGTTCAATGTCGATACCACGAGAGGCGACGTCGGTGGTGACGAGTACTCGCAGTTTGTGCTCGCGGAAGGCATCGAGAATACGGTTGCGCTCGCTTTGGGTTTTATCGCCGTGCAGCACTTCGGCCTGAATGCGTTCTGACTTTAACAGTTCGATCAGCCCGTCAGCGCCTTTTTTAGTTTTGGTGAATACCATGGCTTGTGGCCAGCGGTTTTCTTGCAGCAGGGTGACGACGGCGTTGCCTTTGTCGGTGTGATCCACCGGGTGCAGCCATTGGCGTACGCTGGTGCTGGCACGGTTGGCGTCTTTCTGGCCGAGTTCTACGGCGTTTGGCATGAGTTCGGTAGCCAGTTCGCGTACAGCCTTATCGAAGGTGGCCGAAAACAGCAGGTTCTGGCGCTTCTGCGGCAGACGCTTAACAATCAGCTGCAGGTCGTCGGCAAAGCCAAGGTCGAGTAGGCGGTCGGCTTCATCCAGAATCAGACATTGCAGGTAGTCGAAGTCGACTTGATTGGTCAGCATCAGTTCGTACAGGCGGCCTGGGGTGGCAACTACGGCATCGGCACCCTGGCGCAGTTTTTCCTGCAGGTCTTGAGGGCGCTGGCCACCGCAGATGAGCAGACAGCGCTGGCCGCAGTTACGGCCGTAATCACGGAAGTTGGCAGCGAGCTGCTGTGCCAGTTCGCGTGTCGGCGCAATAATCAGCAGGCGCGGCAGTATGTAGCCATCTTCGTCTTCGATGCGTGGGTGTTCTTCCAGCAGTTCAAGTGTGGGCAGCATAAAGGCTGCGGTTTTACCGGTGCCGGTAGGTGCGGCAGCCATCAGGTCTTCGCCGGTCAGAATGCGCGGAATCGCGGCTTCCTGAATAGGGGTTGGTGTGTGGTAGCCGAGTTTGCTCAAGCGCTGCAGCAGGGCAGGCGAGCTGATCAGTTTGTGGAATTCACTCATGCGTTGTCTCCGCCTTGCAGGACTTCTGGAGTAATTTCTATTGTCTGGTCGCCATTGCCGAACCAGAGCGAACCATCCTGGATAGTCGCCTGCAGGCGCATGGTACGTTCTACCATGGTTTCCAGCTGGGTAACGACATCGTCAGTAATGCGGATGACGGTGAGGTCTTTCAGTTGGCGGCAGGCATTCTGGTTGTTCTTCCACCAGATGCTGAAGGCGTTGTCCTGGTAACCGCACAGTACCACTTTGTTGGCCTTGTGAGTGGCTTTGCGCAGGCGTTTGTCGTCTGGCTGGCCGAGTTCAATCCAGAGGTCGATATCACCGGTTAATGCCTGAATCCAGAGATCTGGTTCTTCATCGGTGCTGAGGCCTTTGGTGAACTGCAGATGTTCGTCTGCGTATAAAGCAAACATGACCAGGCGCACCATCATACGTTGTAAGGTTTCGGATGGGTGCTGTGCGATGGTCAGCGGGTAGGTCGCGTAGTGGTTGCGATCCATGTCGGAGACGACCAGTTCAGCTTTATAAATCGTTGCTTTCAGTGCCATTGTGGTCGCCTGCTTAAAAGGGCGTACTGTACGGTTTCTGCGTCAGGTTGCAACTATAACCTTTCAGGTATAAATTGATCATATATGATTTCATAATTTAAATTTTATTACTTTGTGGTTTAAATATGATTGCTAATGACCTTGAGTCGATGGCGGATCAACAGATACTTGAGGCTCTTTCTAGTCAGGTTCGCCGTACCCGCCTCGATAAGAACATTACCCAGCAGCAATTGGCCGATAAGGCAGGTGTTGGTGTGGCGACCCTGCGCCGCTTTGAAAGTGGCGAAGGTAACCTCAGTTTGTTGAACCTGATTGCTGTTTTTCGGGCGCTTGGGCAGTTAGACCGCCTGCAACCTTTATTGGATTCGGTGACGCTCAGCCCAGTCGCTCGTCTGCGGGAACAGGGCAGCGGAATCTATCAGGCGCATGAGCGTCAGCGTGCCCGCCCGGCAAGTGATGAGGATGATCAGGAATCCACCTGGGAGTGGGGTGACGAATGATTACCCTGGCTGAGGTTCGCCTTTGGGGCCGTACCATCGGTGCTGTTGAGTGGAACAACGATACGGCGACGGGTGCCTTTGAATATGCGCCTGAGTTTCTGCGCTCGGGTATTCAGCCTTCGCCTTTAACAATGCCGCTTGAGGCAGGGGCATTTCGTTTTCCGGGGCTTGCCCGCGAAACCTTTATGGGGCTGCCGGGGATGCTGGCTGATGCGCTACCGGATAAGTTTGGTAATTTACTGATTGACCAGTGGCTGGCGGCGCAAGGCCGTAGCCCGGGCTCGTTTAATCCGGTAGAGCGTTTGCTGTACATGGGCAGCCGGGGTATGGGGGCGTTGGAGTTTACGCCGGCGCTGGATAAGCCTCAGAGTCGTGCTGAGTCGCTGGAGATTGCAGAGTTGGTGTCGTTGGCGAACGACGCCCTGAGCCGTAAGCAGAGCCTGCAAACAGGGCTGCAAGAGGGAGCAGTTCGGGGCGCTGACAGGGGCGCTGACTCTTTACGTCAGATTATTGCGGTAGGAACATCGGCGGGCGGTGCACGCGCAAAAGCCGTGGTGGCCTGGAACCGCAGCACGGGTGAAGTCCGTTCAGGGCAGTGCGATGCGCCTGCCGGCTTTACGCATTATCTGTTGAAATTTGATGGTGTGAGCGGAAACGGTGATAAAGAGCTGGCCGATCCGTTAGGCTTCACCCGGATTGAATACGCCTGTTATCTGCTGGCGAAAAAAGCAGGCATTGAGATGATGGCGAGTCATCTGCTGGAAGAAAACGGTCGGGCGCATTTTATGACACAGCGTTTTGATCGTACTGAGACCGGCGGCAAGCTGCATAAGCAGACGCTGTGCGGGATTGCTCATTACGATTTTAACGTTGCGGGTGCGTATTCTTATGAGCAGTGCTTCCGTGTTATTCGTCAGCTTCTCAAAGAGAACTCAAAGCCAGCGCTGGAGGAGCAATACCGGCGTATGCTGCTCAATCTGATGATCCGTAATCAGGATGACCACACCAAGAACATTGCCTTTCTTATGGATCGTCGTGGTCAGTGGCGTTTGTCACCGGCCTACGATGTGACTTATGCCTACAACCCGGACGGTGCATGGACCCATAGCCATCAGATGTCGGTGAATGGTAAGCGCGATAACTTTACCCGTCATGATCTGTTACAGGCTGCGGTTGCAGCGGATTTACGCCCTCGCCAGGCGGAGATTCTGATCAATGAAGTTTCAGAAGCATTGGATTGCTGGCTGGATTGCGCCGCGCAGGCGGGTGTAAGAAGTGAGTTGGCTGAGCGTATGCAGACAACTTTCAGGATGTTTTGATTGTAAAATAAGAGATCCTTAATGATCTCTTATTTTACTTTTTGGCTGATTAGATACTATTTAAGATCGCTTGGTCAGCCCAGAGGTTCAGCATCAGGCGCACGCGTTCATCGCATGGCTGGTGGTGGAATGCAGTCTCTTCGTACCAGTCTTCCATGTCGGTTGAACCAACTTCTTCCTGGAATGGGCCGGTTTCTAATGACAGGTCCCGGTCGCAGCTGCTGTACAGGCTTTCGAGCAGGGCATTACAGCGATCCTGATCGTCTGTCAGCATAAAAGGGCGCTCAAGGTCGTTTTCGAGCTCGCGGATCACTGACCAGGTGGTTTCGCCACGCTGGTACAGGGTGTCTTGTGAGATGCCGTGCAGCATTTCGAGCGTGGTGTCCCAGTCATCCCAGTCTTCTTCTGGCTGAATCAGAGTGGTTTTGATGGTTCCGTCGGTGAGTGACCACGCAATCGCTACCGGATGCGCGCTTTCTTCCCAGGAACTGGCGTCTATCGCTATAAATGAAGGATATTCCACAGCTTGCTCCACTGAATCTTAAGGCGGTGAATTTACTCCGGCCGCCTGTAATCTTCAATGTTACAGTGCAGTCTGTCGTCTGGATGCAGGAATTCTTCTGCGTTCTCAGAACTCACCGGATATCCATAATAATAGCCCTGTGCGAGATCACATCCATTTCTTATCAGAAAGTCAGCTTGCTCTGCAGTTTCAATACCTTCGGCAACGATCAGCATATCGAGGTTTTTACCTAAGGTGATGATGGATGCTGCAATGGCCTGGTCGGCGGAGCTGGTGCTCAGATCCTTAACGAAAGTGCGGTCAATCTTGATGGCGTCAACGGGCAGATTCTTCAGGTAATTCAACGATGAGAAGCCGGTACCGAAGTCATCAAGGTAGATGAAAATGCCGTTCTCACGGAAGTATTCGAGTACGTGACGGGCGTGTGTAAGGTCCTGCATCAACAGGCTCTCGGTGATTTCGACCGAGATCAGGGATTCAGGAATCCCCATTGAGCGGATCGTGCGCACAATCTCCTGATGGAAGTTCGGAATCAGGAACTGGCGCGGTGAAATGTTGATACTGATGTTGGCGTGATAGCCCTGGTCATACCACTTCTTAGCCTGCATGCAAGCCTGTTCCAGAATCCAGAAGCCAATACGGCCGATCATGCCGGCGTCTTCAGCGATATGAATAAAGCTTTCCGGTGAGACAAAGCCACCATTCGACTTCGGCCAGCGCAGCAGGGCTTCAAAACTGTGCAGGTGGCCGGTGTTGAGGTTACCACCCATATCGTGCAGGCAGACCTTCGGCTGGTAATAAAGCTCCAGCGCGTTGTTTTCGAGTGCCTGGCGCAGGTTAGTCTCAAGCGACATGCGCTGCACCGCAATACGTTCCAGCGACGGTGTGAAGAAGTGGAAGCAGTTCTTACCGTTAGCTTTGGCGCGGTACATGGCGATATCGGCGTTACGCATCAGAATGCCGGCTTCCTCGCCGTCGGTCGGGTAAATCGCAATACCGATAGACGCCCCAATCACAAATTCACGGCGCTCAAGGCGAATCGGATCGCACAAGGTCAGCAGCAGCTTTTCGGCTGCCTGCAGTACTTCGTCGTGATCAACAATGTGATTGAAGATCACGATAAACTCGTCACCGCCGACACGGGCGAGGGTATCGCCGGGGCGGATAACCTCTTTCAGGCGATTTGCCACCTCGATCAGCAGGGCGTCGCCCATGTTATGACCAAGGCTGTCGTTGATTGTTTTGAAACCGTCGAGGTCGAGGTAGCAGAGTGCGAAGCGCTTGTGGTCGGCTTCCCCTTCGGCGATGGCGTCAGAAAGTTTCTGTTGCAGCTGAACGCGGTTTGGTAAGCCGGTCAGGCTATCGTGGTAGGCCTGAAAGCTGATGGTCTCTTCTTTTTCGCGCATCTCGGTGATGTCGCGCATCATCCAGATGTAGCCGGCAACCGGGTGCTGGTGGGCATAAATCTCGAGTAATGTGCCGTCATGGAAGCGGTATTCGCCGTGCGAACTGCTACCGGGTTCGGCGATGGCAGCGAGTTGCTCTCGTAAAGTATGGCCAGGTTCAAACAGTCCACAACTGTAGCGGAACAGCTCTGTCCCGCTCAGTGCATCTACTTCTTCGCGACTGAGGCGAAGCAGGTCCAGGTAGCGGTCGTTGTAGGCAACAAGAACGTCATCTGCACCGATGACCAGAATGCCTTCTTTAGATGAGTTCAGTGTGGCATTGAGGACTTCGTAGGAATGACTCAGGCGCTGCTGCGATGAACGCTGAGCTTCGAGGTTGCGTGTCAGTACCGCATTGCGTTCGAGCATGCTGCGGGCACTTTGTTCGAGCGAGTGTTTCAGGGTGGTTTCCTGTTGCTCGAACTGAGCGTAGGTACTGCTGACGGCATCTAAGAGCTGAGTGAGTTTCTCCCGAAGCTCTGGGTGGCCATCAGTGCTGTCTTTAAGGTGCTC
>JAYNJA010000145.1:0-7527 GCA_038109705.1 Thalassolituus sp.
ATCCAGAGCCGTGCCATGATCAACCGATGTACGGACAATTGGCAGCCCCAGAGTAATATTAGCGGCACGGCCGAAACCGTGGAATTTAAGCACCGGCAGGCCCTGATCGTGATACATCGCCATGGCAGCGTCTGCGCCCTCAAGGTGCTTCGGTGTAAATAGGGTGTCTGCTGGCAGTGGGCCCGTCAGATGCAGGCCTTCGCTGCGAAGATCGTTCAGCGCTGGAATAATAGTATCGATTTCTTCCCGGCCCAGATGGCCATCTTCACCGGCATGCGGGTTCAGGCCTGCAACCAGAATATGCGGTTGTGCGACGCCGAAGAACTTTTTCAGATCGTGGTCGAGAATACGGCTGACGCGCTTGATGCGGTCACCGGTGCAGGCTGCTGCGACGTCTTTAAGTGGCAGGTGAGTTGTCACCAGAGCCACGCGCAGGTCTTCGGTGGCAAGCATCATCACCACTTCTTCGACTTCACAGAAGTCGCGGAAGTATTCGGTATGACCACTGAAGGCCATGCCGGACTCATTGATGACCCCTTTGTGCACAGGGGCAGTCACGATACCGTGCCAGCGCCCGTCAAAGCAGCCTTCAGCGGCGACTTTTAAGGTTTCGATCACGTAGGCACCGTTAGCGGTAGCCAGACTGCCGGCGGTGACCGGAGCCTTAAGAGCAACCGGATAGACGGTCAGAACACCCGCCTGAGCAGGAGTACTGTCAGCGTTAGCGTCGAACAGTTCAATACGGACATTGAGCCCCAGTTGTTCAGCGCGGTCTCTCAGCAGTTCCGGGTCGCCAATGGCGACTAAGGCACAGTCGTGCGCCTGCGTGGCAATCTGCAGCGTCAGATCCGGGCCAATACCTGCAGGTTCGCCAGTGGTAATAGCGAGGCGAAGAGTCACGCAGACTCCTTGATGTCGACGTAAGCTTCTGAGCGGATTTTACGCAACCAGATTGGCAGTTCTTCTTCGAAACGGCGGCCGTAGAGCATCTGGCGTACCTGGTTACGCTGTACTTCTTCACCGATATCCGTATCGCGACGGTCGGTAACTTCCAGTACGTGCCAGCCAAACTGGCTGCGCACAGGTTCGCTGATTTCACCTGTGGTTGTGCGGGTCATGGCTGCTTCGAATTCTGGCACCATATCGCCCGGCGAAACCCAACCCAGGTCGCCACCACTGGTCTTGCTGCCCGGATCATCGCTGTACTCACGGGCAAGAGCATCAAAGTCGGCACCGGCTTTGAGCTGAGAATACAGCTGCTGAATCAGTTGCTCAGACTGCTGCTCGTCGCGCAGTTCGTTGTTCTGAATCAGGATATGACGAACCTTGGCCTGTTCGATCACCTGAGTACCACCACCGCGTTTGTCTTCCAGTTTGATGATATGGAAGCCACTGGCCGTGCGGATAGGGTCAGAGATTTCGCCGGTTTTCATTTTCGGAGCAAGCTCGGCAAACAGCGAGGGCAGCTGGCCTTCTTTGCGCCAACCCATGTCGCCACCATTGAGAGCGGTACGGCCCTGAGACTCCGCCATTGCTACACGGCCAAATTCTGCTCCACCGCGCAGTTCGCTGACCAGCTGCACGGCTTTGGCATCGGCTGCTTTGTAATCATCAGGCGTCGCACCGGATGGCACAGCAATCAGAATATGACGCAGGCGATATTCAGCCGCGGAGGCCATGCGCCCGATATCTGAGGCCAGAAAGTAATCGACGTCCTGGTCAGTGATCTGAATACGTTCACCAACCTGATACTGCTGTACCCGGCTGATACGCATTTCGTTACGGATCTGCTCGCGGGCATAGCTGAAGGTCACGCCTTCGCTGGCCATGGCCTGTTGGAATTCACTCAGGCTTATGTTGTTCTGTGCAGCGATGCGGGTCATGGCATCGTCGAGCTGAGATTCGCTGATACGGATACCAGCGCGGTCCGCCATCTGTAGCTGGATGCTTTCGGTGATCATGCGCTCAAGTACCTGGTCTTTCAGGGCGCTGTCATCGGGCAATTCGTTTTCTTTATTCTGCACGCGCACGGTTTTCATGCGCTGCAGTAATTCACTTTCCATGATGATGTCGTCATCGACCACGGCGGCTACTTCGTCAATCAGTACCGGAGCAGCCTGCGCTGGTGTGCTGCTGAGTACAAATGCGCTGCACAGGGTCGCCAGAGCGAGGGTCAGTTTCTTGTTAATAATCATGATATTGCCGTCTTGAGTATCCGTAGATGCTTTCTGACAGCAGGTCATCAGTACCGCTGCCAAGCGTTGTCAGGCCTTTAAGCTGAATGCTGAGCATCCAGCCATAGCGTTTTTCTGTAGTGAATTCACCAGAGCTGCGCGGCGAGTATTCACGATAAGCAAACTGCGCACGCCAGCAACAGTTCTGATATTCAAGCCCCGCCAGCGATTCCAGCAGCGGGTGCTCAGGGCGGCGTTCGCCGTCTTCGTAGTTTTTCAGGTCACGCAACTGGCGACCAAACAGGGCCCAGCGATCATTGAGCGCCCAGAAAAATCCTGCGTCTAACTGGTGCGTATTGTAGCTGCTTTCGCCATCCGGGTCGCGGGTCTCGGTCTGGCTGCTGGTCAGGCTGAGCATATGGTTAAGCTCATCGCTGAAGCGGATACCGTGACGCTGCTGACGCATATAGTTCTGATATGGGTCCCATTCAGCAAAACTGAAGACAGACCAATAGCGGTCCGGGTTCCATTCGGCTTCAGCGAGTGTGCTTGAAGTATGACGTTCCTGAATACTGTTTGAGCTGCCGTTGATGGTGACATCGCGGTCGCGGAAGTACCAGATACGGCCGATGCCTGCGCGGAATTGCTCAAGGCCATCGTCGCGGATGTAGCGTGTCGTCAGGCCGGTCGAAATCTGATTCAGGTCGGCGAGGCGATCATTGCCGGTGAAGCGATCGCCGGTGAACAGGCTGGCATAGGTAACGCTGGTGGCTTTGGTATCAAAGGCGGGTACGCCTTCCTGGCCTTCTACATACGGGCTGTATACGTAAAACAGACGTGGCTCGAGAGTTTGTACGTACTCGTTGCCAAAACCTGTGGTCTCGCGTTCAAAAAACAGGCCGCTGTCGATGCTCAGGCGTGGGGCATCAAAGGCGGGTGTTTCATCCCCTGAGCTTGGTTCGCTGTCGTACAGGTGATAACCACGGAAACGGTATTCTGCGGTTGGTACCAGAAAGCCGTAGGGGCGGGTGTATGGCAGCTGGATTTTAGTGTCAGCAACGACCCGGTCGCCATTGATGGCGGCATCGCCGCTCAGTGTCTGTTCTGTACCGTCGATAATGGCGCTGCTCTGACGGTTGAAGCGTGTGAATTGCAATGTCTGTTTCAGCGTCCAGACCGACTGAGTGTCCGGGCTGAGTGTCAGATTAAACTGTGGCAGGCGTCGGTACGGACGGTTCGATAGAGCGATATCTTCGTCCATCGTCTGGAAACTCTCGACCAGCAGTGAGCCGTTAACTCCTGTATTGGCGTAGGCGATCTGGCCACGACGCGGCAGATGCGTCGTGCGGTTGACCGCCGCCGTTGGGTTCATGTCTTTAAAGTAGTCGTTATCGCTGATGCGGTTGTAGACCCAGCTATGACTCCAGTGGTTGCCCCAGCGCCCGCTTTGCTGGTAGTTCAGCAGTGAACGTTCTTCGCCGGTCTCCTCGTCGTTACCGAGAATGCCGTAATTCAGTTCGCCGTCACCGAGCAGCGCCGTTTTATGACGCAGCTGGTTTTCCCACAGCAGGCCATGATCGAGTACGTGATGCGCGGTAATAGTGGCATCCAGATTTGGGGCGAGATTCAGATAAAAAGGAATCTGAATATCTTCAGCCTGCCCCAATTCATTGATCGATATCGCAGGGTCGAGGAAGCCAGTGAGGCGGCGGTCATCAATCGGAAAGCGGTAATACGGCAGGTACAGAACGGGTACTTCACCAATGCGCAGACGGGTGTGCCAGGCGGTACCAAAGCCGTCGTTCTGATCCAGCTCCAGTTTCGATGCGGCAATATCCCAGTCTTTCTGGCCCGGTTCACAGAAGGTGAGAGTGGCATCTTCAAGCAACAGAACATTGTCTTCAGGCGTGCTGATGCCCGCAGCTGTGCCACGCAGATGACGTTCGGCGACAACGTAAGCACTGCGGTTGAGCTCAATCTGACCGCTGTTATCGTCAATACGGGCATTGTCGCCGCCGAGCATCATGCCGTTGCTTTGCACAGAGACGTTACCAGTGAACTGTGCGATACGTTGTTCGGGTGCCCAGCGGGCATTGTCGCTACGCAGAATCTGATCGTAACGTTGAAACACGACGTCGCCGGTCAGGGCGATATCGCCGGCTTTGGTCAGGGTACCTTCATCTGCTTCGGCTTCGATGCGATCGTTGTCCAGCGGGACGATTTCGTTGATGCGATAGTCGCCATGACAGAATGACGGCAGAGAGGCAGCGTCTTCTTCGGGCAATTCGCTACGCGGCACCCAGCCCAAGGCCCGGTAGTCAGTGTCAGCATACACTGTGGCGCTGGCTAGCACGCTGGCCAGCAGGCTTGTCGTGAGGCTGTACAGGAGACTTCCCGGCTTAATACCCGGGAGACTACTCAATAGCATCGGGGCTCCCGGCGTCAGGCGTTTTCTGATGGTGTCAGTCATGAGCTGCGGCAAGCGCGTATCCAGATTGAAGTGTGTTATCTTTAGCGGCTTTCAGGGTCGTCCGGTGGCTACGGTTCCGGCCGGGCCCAATTCTAGAACGACTGACACCGAGAGGCCAGCATGGATCAGCGACGGGATACCCTCGCACACTGGGCAGCAACAGAGATTAATCGTCTGAAAGGCGTGTCGCCAGAGGCAACACTTGATGTCGTTTCGGGTGATGCCAGCTTCCGCCGCTATTTTCGACTGCGTCATCAGGGACATTCCTGGATCTGTGTCGATGCACCACCCGACAAAGAAGATAACCCGCGTTTTGTAAGGATTGCCTGTGCCTGGCATGAGCATGGGGTGCATGTGCCTGCAGTACTGGCCACTGATTTTGAACAGGGTTTTATGCTGCTGGAAGACTTCGGCGACCGACTGCTGTGGCCTGCCGTGCATGATGGTGCCGGTGAAGCTGTGGTTCTTGATCTCTATCGTCAGGCTCAGAAAGAACTTCTGGCTATCCAGCAACTACCCGTAACCGGGCTGCCTGCCTATGACGATGTTCTGCTGCGTCAGGAAATGGCCTTATTTCCGGACTGGCTGTGCGAACAGCAGCTGGGCCTCACATTGACTGATGAATGCAAAGCGGTGATGCAGCAGGCATTTGATCTCCTTGTGGATAATGCATTGGCGCAACCGACGGTTGCTGTTCATCGCGACTATCACTCCCGTAACCTGATGCTCTGTGCCGGTGATCGTATTGGTGTGATTGATTTTCAGGATGCCGTTGCCGGCCCTCTGACTTATGACCTGGTGTCGCTGTTGCGTGATTGCTATGTGCGTTGGCCTTCGGCTTGGGTAGATACTTTAGTAAGTGATTACTATCAGGCGGCAGTGAATGCGGGCCTGTATAAGGGATCGCTCGAAAAATTTCAGCGTCACTTTGATCTGATGGGGATGCAACGTCATTTGAAGGCGGCTGGTATCTTTGCTCGCCTGAATATTCGTGATGGTAAACCGGGCTATCTGGCGGATATTCCAAACACCTGTACTTATCTGCGTGAAGTGGCGGGACGTTACCCTGAGTTTGCCGACTTCTGTGCATGGTTGGATGATCGTTTTCTTCCACAAATGGAACAGCACCTGTCATGAAGGCGATGATTCTGGCGGCAGGGCGCGGTACCCGCATGGCTCCGTTAACGGACACCTGCCCGAAACCTCTGATCCCTCTTAATGGTAAGCCGTTGATTGTTCATCATCTGGAAAAGCTGGCAAAAGCCGGTTTTCGCGAAGTAGTGATTAATCATGCCTGGCTTGGTGAGCAGATTGAGGCTGCGCTTGGTGATGGCAGTCAGTGGGGACTTACTATTTCCTATTCGCCAGAAACGGAAGCGCTGGAAACCGGTGGTGGTGTGTTTCAGGCGTTACCATTACTTGGTCAGCAGCCTTTTCTGTTGATTAACGGTGATGTCTGGACGGACTGGGATTACCGCCTTGCTTCTGCAACTGTACTTGATACTGATCATGCCTTGGGCTGGTTATGGCTGACAGAAAATCCGGAGCACAACCCTGCTGGAGATTTCGACCTCAGAGATGGGCTGGTGGTTGATGAGCGCGCACTTACTTTCAGTGGAATCAGCGTGCTGAGCCCGGAGCTTTGGGAAGGTAAAAGCGCTGGTGCTTACCCCTTAGCCCCAATGCTGCGAGAGGCTATGGCCGCAGATAAAATGCAGGGCTCCTTGTTGGATTCGGCATGGGTAGATGTGGGCACGCCACAACGCCTGTCTGAACTTGAGCAGAGGCTGAAACAGGCTGGGGTCAGTGAATGAAAAAGCCTTTGAGTGACAGTAATCGTTTATGGGCCGGCAAGGCGGTGGGGGCAACGCTTGGATTTTTTGGCGGCGGGCCTTTTGGGCTGGTTGTCGGTGTGATTGCCGGGCATCTTTTCGATCGGGTGTTAGAGAAGGCTCGACAGGAACCGCCGGGTCCGCTTGCGGCGGAACATATCAGTGCGCTGTTCCGCATCATGGGGCATCTGGCGAAAGCCGATGGTCGTATCTGTGAAGCCGAGATTGATGCCGCCGGCAAAGTGATGACGTCCCTTAAACTGTCTTCTGATCGCCGGACTATGGCGCAGAAGCTATTTGGTGAAGGCAAAAGCAGCGGTTATCGCCTTGACGCTGACCTGTCGCATCTGGAGCGCACATTGCCTGTGGCGCAACAGGATGACTTTATGCGGATGCTGGTGTCTGTCGCCAGAGCAGACGGGCGCATTCGCCGGGCTGAGCGCAAGGTTCTGAAACAGCTGGCCTCTGCCTTCGGCATTCCGCCGTTGAAATACTATTGGCTGCTGTACAAAGACCATGACGGTGTTCAGGTGGGGAGTGTAGGTGCGGCGCAGAAGGGCAAAGGCGGCCCTCAGAAGCCCTCAGCTCAGCCTGAGAATAAGATGAGTCGGGAAGTCCGCAGGGCATTTAACGTGCTGGGGTTAGCCCCGGATGCGACCGAAGCTGAAATAAAGCAGACCTTCCGTCGTCTGATGAGCGAGTATCATCCGGATAAGATTCAGGCTCGCGGTGTCAGTGCGAGTGAGTTGGAAAGGGCAAAAGCCAAAGCTCAGGAAATTCAGACCGCATACGCACTGATTCGTAAACACCTGCGAGCGCATCGGTAACAGTACCTATAACCGCACCTATAGCCGCACCTATATGGACACTGAGTAAATAACGACACTGAGTAAAACGCAGAAAACGTCAGTCGGTGTTCACACGCCCGCGCATGGCTTTGACCTGACCGCGCTGGACTTTCTTTTCTACTCTGCGTTTCTGTGATGCCCGTGTCGGACGTGTCGCAACGCGGGGTTTATCTTTGTGAAGCGCGTCCAGCAACACCTGGCGC
>JAYNJA010000146.1:0-7481 GCA_038109705.1 Thalassolituus sp.
CTGCGATAAGCGGTAACTTCATTTCATACTCCTGAATGCAAAACAGCCCCATTCCTGGAGCTGTCTGCATTATGCCGCATGCGCTGCGGCAGGCGTATGTCTATCTGCGCAATGTCTGCGCTATGCGAGAGTGCTTAGCGGGCAGTCAGACGCGCACGGGCGCGACCAGCGGCAGCACGTACCTGATCTGGTGCGGTACCACCGATATGGTTACGGGCAGCGACAGAACCTTCCAGCGTCAGAACGTCGAACACGTCTTCGGTGATTTCGTTGGAGAACTGCTTCAGCTCTTCCAGCGTCATTTCGCTCAGGTCTTTACCAGTTTCGATGCCATAGGCAACGGCTTTACCCACAATCTCGTGTGCATCACGGAACGGGATACCTTTGCGTACAACGTAGTCGGCAAGGTCTGTCGCAGTTGAGAAGCCGCGCATGGCTGCTTCGCGCATCATGTCTTTGCGCGCCTGCAGGTGTGGAACCATGTCAGCGAACGCACGCAGGGAGTCACGCAGCGTATCTACGGTATCGAACAACGGCTCTTTGTCTTCCTGGTTGTCTTTGTTGTATGCCAGTGGCTGCGACTTCATCAGGGTCAGCAGGCTGATCATATGGCCATACACGCGACCAGTTTTACCGCGCACCAGCTCTGGTACATCCGGGTTTTTCTTCTGCGGCATGATGCTTGAGCCAGTGCAGAAGCGGTCTGGCAGATCCACAAACTGGAACTGAGCAGATGCCCACAGCACCAGCTCTTCAGAGTAGCGTGACATATGCATCATGATCAGAGACGCTGCTGCAGTGAATTCAATCGCGAAGTCACGGTCAGAAACAGAATCCAGGCTGTTTTCCGTAGGCGCTTCAAAGCCCAGCAGTTCTGCAGTGTAGTGACGGTCGATCGGGTAAGTGGTACCAGCGAGGGCAGCAGCACCTAATGGCATCTGGTTTACGCGCTTGCGGCAATCCTGCAGACGAGCGTAGTCACGCTCCAGCATTTCGTTCCAGGCCAGCAGGTGGTGGCCAAACGTCACTGGTTGTGCAGTCTGCAGGTGAGTGAAGCCCGGCATGATAGTGTCGGCTTCGCGCTCGGCCAGCTCAATCAGCCCCTGCTGCAGGCGGGTCAGTTCAGCAGAAATCAGGTCGATTTCATCGCGCATGTAGAGGCGGATATCGGTAGCTACCTGATCGTTACGGGAACGGCCGGTGTGCAGTTTTTTACCAGTGATGCCGATCTTGGCAGTCAGGGCTGCTTCGATGTTCATGTGCACGTCTTCGAGGGCGATTGACCATTCGAAGTTGCCGTTTTCGATGTCGACCAGAATTTCTTTCAGACCGTCGATGATGTCATCGCGCTCCTGAGTCGTCAGTACGCCCACTTTGCACAGCATAGTGGCGTGTGCAATTGAACCCTGAATGTCCTGGCGGTACATGCGCTGATCAAATTCTACAGATGCGGTGTAACGGGCAACGAATGCGTCGGTCGCTTCAGAGAAACGGCCTCCCCAGGAAGCATTTGTGGATTGATCGGTCATGAGATACCTCTGATCAGACAGTTATTGATTAAAAAAGAGGCGCGATTATACCTTTTGCCGCCGGGGCTTTACAGGGCGGGATCAGTCGACGCAGACTGGAGCCTCTATTTAGTCAGTGACACACAGGATATCCGTTGGCGTGAGCAGCACCGGACGCAAGAAATCAGAGTCAAAAACACAGGAGCAGGCGCGGTTGCTCGACGGCTTCTTTCTGCCTGATCTGTGCAATACCCGGGCGGTACTGATTCTGCTAATTGTCAGTGAGGCGCTGGTGCTGGCGCTGACCCTGGTTGAAAGTGGTATCCGTGATTTCTCCTGGATGCGCTTCGGACTGGTGTCCATGTTCGTGCAATGGGTGGCGCTGGTGTCGGTGGCCGTCTTGTGTCAGCTGCGTGTGGTGATGGCTAAGCTGTCAGTTACCGGGGCGACCTTAATGTCTTTACTGGTCATTCAGGTGATTACCCTGGGGATCAGCCTGTTGGGTGAATTCGTCTTTCCGGTGATCAAACAAGGGACCGACTGGGGTTGGGTTGCGCGCAATCAGTTGGTCAGTGGCATTTTTTCGGCGATGGCGCTGCGCTATTTCTATGTGCAGAGCCAGTGGCGATTGCAGACTCAGGCGGAGCTGAGAGCGCGGCTATCGGCACTGCAGGCGAATATCCGCCCGCACTTTTTCTTCAATACACTCAACACCGTTGCATCCCTGATTGTGGTTGATCCGGAGAAGGCGGAAGACATGCTGCTGGAGCTGGCGCAGTTGTTCCGGGCAGTGTTGAAGGGCGGCGAAGAAGCCACGACACTGGCCGAAGAAATCAAACTGAGCCAGGGGTATCTGGATATCGAACAGACCCGTCTTGGCGAACGTATGCGCACAGAGTGGGATCTGCCTCACACCCTGCCAGACGTCAGAGTGCCACAATTGATACTGCAGCCTTTGCTGGAGAATGCCGTCTACCACGGCATTCAGCCTGTGGTCAGTGCCGGCGATATCCGTATCTCGTTGAACGAGACAGGTCGGGGCTGGGAGCTGGTGATTAACAACAGCAAGGCCGCAGGCGAAGGCTCAAGTGCGGGTAACCGTATTGCCCACCAGAACATCCGCGCACGCCTGGATGCCTTGTTCGGCGACGGTGCTGGGCTTGAGGTGCAGGATCTGGGCGAACGTTATGAAGCGCGGTTGATTCTGCCAAGGTCTGTAGGCATTGATCATCCTTTAACAACACCCCATCAACCGTGAAATAAATCAGAGAGGGCCAGATGAGTTACCGTGTTCTGATCGTCGATGATGAGCCACTAGCCCGCCAGCGCCTTAAGCGCTTGCTGGAAGAACATACAAACTTCAGCTGTGTCGCAGAAGCCGGTGATGGTCAGGCAGCGGTTGATTGGTTGCGGCAGTTCCGGGCCGATCTTGTACTGCTGGATATCCAGATGCCGGGCCTTGATGGCATGGCGGCGGCCGGACAGATTACGGCGTTGCCACAAGCACCGGTTGTTGTCTTCTGTACTGCCTACGATGATCACGCCCTCGCCGCATTTGATGTGAATGCCGCCGACTACCTGCTCAAACCCATCCGCAAAGAAGATCTCTCCCGTGCATTGAACCGCGCTACCAGTCGAATGGAACGCGCTCAGGCTGAGGCCTCCCATACCCCGGCGGCGCGTACCCACATCAGTGCCCGTACGTCTCATGGCATCGTGCTGACCCCGGTAGATGACGTTATCTATTTCAATGCAGACCAGAAGTACGTCAGCATGGTGCACGAACAGGGCGAAACCCTGATCGACGATTCACTCAAGCAACTTGAAGAAGAATTCCCCGAGCGCTTCCTGCGCATCCATCGCAGCACACTCGTTGCTGTGCCACGAATTCAGTCGCTGGAAAGCACCGAAGACGGGGTAGTTCTGCATCTTAAAGGGGCTGATACCGCCTTGCCTGTCAGTCGTCGTCATGTGGCTGGCGTGAAGCGCTTTATTAAGGGCGTCTGATCCCTTTACGGAGCCTGTTCCGGAAGCATATTGAACCCCGCGAAAATCCCCGCTAATCCTGTTATCATCGCGCCTGAATTTTCTGACTGAAGGCCCGTCATGACTCTTTCTGTGCTGCGTATCGCGACCCGTAAAAGCCCACTTGCTATGTGGCAGGCGGAACATATCAAGGCTCGTCTGGAAGCCATGCATGCTGGTCTGACGGTAGAGTTGATCACCTTTACTACTCAGGGCGACAAGATCCTTGATGTGCCACTGGCGAAAATCGGTGGCAAAGGCCTGTTCGTGAAAGAACTTGAGGCCGCGATGCTGGATGGCCGTGCGGATATCGCCGTGCACTCAATGAAAGATGTGCCGATGGAGTTCCCGGAAGGTCTGGAGCTGGGCGTGATCTGTGAGCGTGAAAACCCGCTCGATGCCTTCGTTTCGAACAAATACAAAAGCGTTGATGAAATGCCAGCAGGCAGTGTGGTTGGTACCTCCAGTCTGCGCCGTCAGTGTCAGCTGCAGCAGCGTCGCCCGGATCTGGTGGTGAAAAGCCTGCGCGGTAATGTTCAGACCCGTCTGGGCAAAATGGATGCTGGCGAATACGACGCCATCATTCTGGCTTCAGCCGGCCTGCTGCGCATGGAGATGGATGATCGCATTGCCGCCTTTATGCCTGCTGAAGAATCACTGCCAGCGGGTGGTCAGGGCGCATTGGGTATTGAATGGCGTACCGGCGATGATGAAATTCAGGCGCTCATCCGCCCATTGCATGATGAAGTGACCGCCAGCTGTGTTCTGGCCGAGCGTGCACTCAACCGTCGTCTGCAGGGCGGCTGTCAGGTGCCGATTGCCTGTTACGCTGAGCGCACTGGAGATGATCTCTGGTTGCGTGGTCTGGTCGGCAGCGTCGACGGCACCCAGATGCTGACGACTGAGTCTCGTGGTAAAGCCGCCGATGCAGAAACCATGGGCATTCAGGCTGCAGAAGACCTGTTAGCGCAGGGCGCAGGTGATATTCTGCGCGCTGTTTACGGTCACGACGTTAAGTAATGACGCCGCCGGTCGTTATTACCCGTCCCGCCGATCAGGCACAGGAGCTGCTGGCCGAGGCCGCAGCACTGGGGCTCGAGGTACGGCATCACCCGTTAATTGATATTGCCCGCTTTGCTGATGATGGCTCGCCACAGGCCTTGCTGGCAAAGCAGCGCACGCTCGACACTGACCAGTACGCTGCTGTGATCGCCATTAGCCAGAACGCCGCGGAAGCAGGCCTGACCTGGCTTGATGATTACTGGCCACAGCATCCGGTGGGTATCCGCTGGTATGCAGTGGGCCCGACGACGGCAGAATGCCTGCGTGATGCCGGGCTGCCGGTTGAAATGCCGGTTGACCGATTCGACAGCGAAGGGGTACTCGCGCTGCCATCGCTACAGCAGGTCAATGATGAGAAAATACTGATCTGGCGCGGCGTTGGTGGTCGTGAAACCCTGGCCTCGGTTCTGCGTGAACGCGGTGCTCGTGTTGATTACGCCGAACTGTACGAACGTCGCCAGATTGAATGGACCCCTGCTGACTGGGATCGCACCCTGAAGCAGCAACCCCTGCTGATTCTCAGTAGTGGTCAGGCACTGGATATTGCTCTGGAGCAAGTGCCGGATTTAGCCCAACGCATCAGTGCCATTATGGTACCGAGTGAGCGAGTGGCTACTTACGCCAGAGAACGCGGCTTCAGTGATCTGACTGTCGACGTGATAGTTGCGGCGAGTGCCCGTAATGAAGATACTTTGCACAGCCTGCGCGCGTGGTTAGCCGCAGGTCGTTGATAACATGCCTTACACAGGCCTATTTAGCTAAATTTAGCCAATGTCAGAGGGAAACCCACAGTGAGCAACGAGCAACAGACTACCGCCCCGGAGAAGGGACAGAAAGAAAAGGTACAGAAGGAGAAAAGCGGTTCTAACGCACTTTCCTGGTTGAACCTGCTTCTGATCATCATCCTGTTTGCGCTGGCGGGTTTTGCTGGCTACATGGGCTGGCAGCAGCATCAGTCAGTGACCGCAGATACTGCCGTACTGAATGATCGTCTGAATACTGCCCTGCAGAAAATCGAACAGAACAGCGCGCGTGAAGCCAAGCTGATGCAGCGTGCCGAAGCACTGAACACCGCATCACAGGATCTGGCGGCTCAGGTTGCTCACAACAGCGACCGTCTCGGTAAGCTGCCGGGTGCTGAGCGTCAGGACTGGCTGCTGGCGGAAGCAGAATATCTGCTGCGTCTGGCGAACCAGCGTCTTGAGCTGGAGCGTGACTGGGAAGGCGCGATCAGCATGCTGACGGCTGCTGACAACGTCATCATCGAGACTCGTAATCCGCGTCTGGATAAAGTCCGTGCACAGATTGCCCGCGAACTGATGGCTCTGCGTGCTGTACCAGCGGTTGACCGCGTTGGCGCGATCTTCCGTCTGCAGGCTCTGCAGGAGCAGGTGACTGCACTGCCTTGGATGCCTGAAAAACTGATTCCTGAAGCCGCTGCTGAAGAAGAGCCGCGTATTCTGGAAGAGCAGACCTGGTACTGGAACGCCTGGTTCACTGTGAAAGACAACGTGACCCGCATGGTTCGTATCCGCGAACGTGACGAGCCAATCGCTGCGCCACTGACGCCAGACCAGCAGTACTACCTGCAACAGAACATGCACCTGATGCTGGAACAGGCTCAGGTCGCTCTGCTGCGTGAGCAGACTGAATTGTACGCACACAGCCTGAAGCGTGTATCAGAGTGGCTGGACTCTTACCTGATTGTTGAAGATGAGCGTACCCGTGCTGCGCGTGCCGCTCTGTCTGAACTGCAGGCGTGGGAAGTTTCTCCACAGCGTCCGGATATCACTGCCTCTCTGCTGATGCTGCAGAAGCTGGTGGAAGAGCAGCGTCGTAACGGCACGGTGCAGCCTGCTGCGCCCGCTTCTGCACCTGCACAGCCAGCTGCTGAAGAAAGCGCTGAGGCCGTAACGGAGGAAGAGGCATGAGACTGATCGTACTCTTCCTGTTGTTGGTAGCAGGCATCGGTCTGCTGGCCGGAGCGTTTACCTACATTGATGCCGGCTACGTTATGCTGAGCTGGGATACTTACACAGTAGAAAGCAGCCTGTGGCTGTTCCTGGTACTGGCTGCGGTTGTTCTGTTCGGTGTTTACATCGTACTGCGTGCACTGTTGGTTCTGCTGGGTAGCGACCGTCGCTTTAACGACTGGCGTCAGCGTCGTCGTAGTCAGCGTGCCCGTCGTCAGACAACTCGTGGTTTGTTGGCTCTGGCTCAGGGCCAGTGGCGTCGTGCTGAACGTAACCTGACCAGCAGCGCTAAAGATTCTGATCAGCCGCTGATTAACTATCTGGCCGCTGCCCGTGCAGCCTATGAGCAGAACAAAACGGAAGCGACCGACGAGTGGCTGAAGCAGGCGAGTCAGAGCACCAAAGGCTCTGATCTGGCGGTTGGCATTACTCAGGTACAGCTGCTGCAGTCCCGTAATCAGAATGAACAGGCACTAGCCGTTCTGCTGAACCTGCGCGAAAAGCACCCTCGTCACGCTTACCTGCTGAAGCTGCTGGTGAAAACTCTGCAGGACCTGGAAGACTGGGTGGCTCTGAATGATCTGCTGCCAACGCTGCGTAAGGCGACCAAGATCCCTGACGAAGAGCTGCGCAAGCTAGAGAAAAACGTTGCCCTGCAACTGCTGGATCGTGCCCGCCACACCAATGGTGGCGCATCACTGGGCGCGACTTTCGATGGTCTGTCCCGCGAAGTGCGTTACACCCATGATGTGATGCAGAGCTACATTGATCTGCTGCTCGAAACCGAGCAGGAAGAGAAAGCAGAAGAAGCGCTGCGTGAAGGTCTGAAGCACGTATGGCACGAAGAGCTGGTAGAGCTGTTTGGTCGTCTGAAAGGCAAAGACGCAGGCAAGCAGCTGTTGTTCGCTGAACA
>JAYNJA010000147.1:0-7309 GCA_038109705.1 Thalassolituus sp.
TATTGAGTACGATGGCACGCCGCCTTTCGGATTTTATCTGGTTGTTTTTGTTTATCTTGCTGGACACGCTGCTACCATCTGGATGATCAGCACAAATCGGGTCAGCGACTACAGCGATCCGAGTATGACCCTCCCAGTAATGGCCTGGGTGATTATCTACATGTCGATGCTGATGTACCTCGCGCCTGAACTGAGGGGGGTGATGGTACTTGGCTATCTGAATATCATGCCGTTTGGAGTGTTCAGGTTATCCGGCCGCGGATTTGTAGGCATTTCACTTTTTACGGTGGTCTGTTACTCCCTGGTGATATTTTTTACCCATTACACAGGTTCCGGGCTTCTTGTGCCCCAGTTTGAGACGGTCATCGGCGTTGCACTTCTCACCAGTCTGCTTGTTTATGCATCCATCGGGCGTGAGTTTTCTGTTCTGCGGAAAGCTTATGGTGAAAAGAATTCCGAATTGCGTCGTGCTCTAGCGCGTATTGAAGAACTCGCCGTGACTGATGAACTTACCGGACTGAACAATCGCCGTTATCTGTTAAAGACGCTTGAGAAGCAGCGGGCTTTAGCGATCCGTCAGGATATCCCGTTCGTTGTCGCCTTTATCGACATAGATCACTTTAAGGAAGTAAACGACGATTATGGCCATAGGATTGGCGATCAGGTTCTGGCCGAACTGGCACATCTGCTTCGCGTCTCTGTCAGGGAAGTCGATCTGGCTGCCCGTTATGGCGGTGAAGAATTCGTACTTCTGCTCAGTGGCCTTAATCTTGAGGCGGCACAGGGCGTGCTTGAGCGTATTCGTGTATCTGTTGAACTGCACAGATTCTCGGAAGCAGAACTGTCACAGACCGTGTCTATCGGTGTCGCACAGTATCATCCAGACGAAGATACTGAAGAGGTATTAAACCGGGCGGACAGAATGTTGTACGAGGCTAAGCGTGATGGCCGTAATATGGTGTGTCTAGAACATCGTATAGGCATTGCCTGAGTAGCCCCAGGCATCAAGATCAATCAGAAAGCCCCTGAGCCGGTAGGCTCAGGCGTCCTCTTCTTCCTGACAAAGCAGGAATTCCAGCAGCGCTTTCTGAGCGTGCAGGCGGTTCTCAGCTTCATCCCAGACAACTGCACGTCGGTCGTCCATGACTTCAGCACTGACTTCTTCGCCACGATGCGCTGGCAGACAGTGCATAAAGATTACATCGTCCGCAGCTTTGTCGAGTAATTCAGGAGTGACCTGGTAGGCCTGGAATTTACGGATACGCTCTTCCTGTTCGTCTTCCTGACCCATGGAAGCCCAAACATCAGTAACGACCAGACTGGCCCCCTGAACTGCTTCTTCCGGAGTGCTGCACAGAGTGATGCGATCACCAGCTTCCACAACAATGGTCTCTGCCGGTTCAAAACCCTCTGGCGTAGAAATACGCAGTTTGAAATCCCACTGCATTGCCGCTTTGATGTACGAGTGACACATGTTGTTGCCGTCGCCGACCCAGGCAACTGTTTTACCTTTAATGTCGCCACGATGCTCAACGAAGGTCTGCATATCAGCCAACAGCTGACATGGATGGAAATCATCCGTCAGTGCATTGATCACAGGAACCGAAGAGTAGGCCGCGAACAGTTCAACCTGTTCATGGTCAAAGGTACGGATCATCACCGCATCGACCATGCGCGAGAGTACACGTGCTGCGTCTTCGATAGGCTCACCTCGCCCCAGTTGGGTATCACGAGGTGAAAGGAAAATTGAACTACCACCAAGCTGAGTCATGCCAGCTTCAAATGACACACGTGTACGCGTCGATGATTTCTCGAAAATCATCCCCAGTACGCGGTTCTTCAGTGGTTCGTATATCTCCCCTGCATGCTGCATCTTTTTCAGTTCGATGGCACGCTGGATAATCCAGTTAAGCTCGTCCGGTGACATATCGGAGAGCGTCAGAAAGTGTCTCACTTTGTTTTCCATTTATTCGGTCATCCGAGTTCCTGGATGAGCTCCATTACCCGGTCGGTAATCTGATCCGCTTCATCTTCAGTCAGTGTCAGTGTCGGTAGCAGGCGGATAACATTGCCTGATGTGACGTTGAGCAGAATGCCTTTGTCCAGGCCTTTTGCCATCAGCTCTGGGCAATCTTTGGTCATTACCAGACCAATCATCAGACCGCGCCCGCGGATTTCACTGAACAGTGGGTTGCCTTCAAGGCGGGCAGTGAAAGCATCACGCAGGTACTGGCCCATACGTGCTGCATTCTCTGCAAGATTCTCATTTACAATGGTGTTAACCACGGCGGCGGCAGCGGCACAGGCCAGCGGGTTGCCACCATAAGTGGAGCCGTGGTTGCCCGGTTGCAGAATTTCTGCGGCGGCGCCGCGCGCCATACAGGCACCAATAGGTACGCCATTACCGAGGCCCTTCGCCGTCGTCACGACATCCGGCATGATGCCTGACTGTTGGTAGCAGAAATAGCTACCGGTACGGCCGTTACCGGTCTGGATTTCATCCAGAATCATTAACAGGTTGTGCTTGTCACAAAGCTCGCGTACACCCTGAATGTATTCATGGCTCGCAGTGGCCAGACCGCCTTCACCCTGCACAGGCTCCAGCATAACAGCAACAACGTTCGGATTTGCACGAGCTACAGCACTGATAGCGTCGAGGTCCATGTATGGAACACGGACAAAACCGTTCAGCATCGGGCCGAAACCTTCCTGGGCCTTGGCGTTACCGGTTGCTGTGAGGGTAGCCATGGTACGGCCATGGAAGGCCTTGGTCATCACAATGATAACAGGCTCATGGATACCTTTCTGGTGGCCATACTTACGCGCGATCTTAATCGCTGCCTCGTTGGCTTCAGCACCTGAATTCGAGAAGAAAACGTTGTCCATGCCAGAAATGCGGGTCAGTGCTTCGGCAGCTTCCTGCTGACGGCTTATGCCGTACAGGTTAGAAGTGTGCACCAGCTGGCCGGCCTGTTCCTGAATGGCAGCAGTAACGGCAGGGTGTGCATGACCCAGACCACAGACAGCAATACCTGTCAGGGCATCCAGATACTTGCGGCCTTCCGTATCTGTAATCCAGCAGCCTTCACCCCGGGTGAAAGTAACCGGCAGACGACCGTAAGTATTCATAATGGCTTGCATATGTCGTTTTCCTCAGAACGCAAAAGGGCAGCCATGGCTGCCCGGAAAGTGAATCATACGAGAGGGTGGTCGTTTTGTAAACGATCAGCCTTATCCCTTACCGCGGGTTTTCGTGTGGTTGGCGCGGGCGTTTTTCTCGATGAATTCGATAATTTTCGAAGCGACATCGATGCTGGTGGCTTTCTCAATACCTTCAATACCCGGAGACGAGTTTACTTCCATGACCACCGGACCGTGATTGGAGCGCAGAATATCAACGCCCGCAACATTAAGGCCCATGGTTTTCGCTGCACGTACTGCTGTTGCTCGCTCTTCCGGGGTAATGCGGACTACTGATGCGGTGCCGCCACGGTGGAGGTTTGAGCGGAATTCACCCTCCGCCGCCTGGCGCTTCATCGCTGCCACTACACGGTCGCCTACAACCAGACAACGAATGTCGGCACCGGAGGCTTCTTTGATGTATTCCTGAACCATAATGTTTGCTTTCAGGCCAAGGAAGGCCTCAATAACACTTTCCGCTGCCTTTTTGGTTTCAGCCAGAACTACCCCAATTCCCTGGGTGCCTTCCAGCAGTTTGATAACCAGTGGCGCACCGCCGACCATATTGATCAGATCAGGAATATCGTCTGGGCTGTGCGCGAAGCCGGTCACGGGCATGCCGATGCCTTTACGAGCCATCAGCTGCATTGATCGGAGCTTGTCACGGGAACGGCTGATAGCCACTGACTCGTTCAGCGGATAAACGCCCATCATTTCAAACTGACGCAAAACCGCTGTGCCGTAGAAAGTAATCGATGCGCCGATTCGTGGAATCACTGCGTCGAAGCCGTTAAGTGCTTCACCTTTGTAATGAACGGATGGTTCACGGCTGTTGATGTTCATATAGCAGTGGAGGGTGTCCAGAACCTCAACCTCATGTCCTCGGGCCTCTGCAGCCTCAACCAGACGTTGAGTTGAATAAAGTGACGCGCCGCGTGACAGAATGCCTATTTTCATGTCGGTACCTGAACAAAATTTGTGTAACTGCACAGAAGTGCGGTGAAAAAGTGTCGTCTGAAGTTGCGGTTAACCGCGGGACACGTCAACAAGAAAGCGTCCGCTGATTGCTCTGCGTCCGATCAGCATTGGGTATTTCATACTGCCACGATGGCTCAGACTGACTTCCGTTATAAATTCAAGGCCGCCAGTCACCAGCCGCGTACTGATAATGTAGCGCGTGCTGCTTTGACCATTTGAACTTTTGATCTTGCGTTGCTCGACCACTGGGGCCTCACAGATCTGATCAATTTCAGCAGAGCTGTTGGTGAAGTGGACGTGGAATCTTACCCAGCGCCTACCATCACGATCGAATTCTTCGATATTGTCTGCATGGAGGCTGCTGGTTGCTGCACCGGTGTCTACCTTGGCATTGCAGTCAATGCCAAGGTCGGGAAGTGCTGCGTTTTCGATGTAACCTAGAGTGTGATCAATCATCCGAGTCCGTTGAGTCTGATTCTGCATCTGACGCCGCAGAGGACGCAGTGAAATAAATCTGCTTGCGTGCCAATGCTTTCAGATAACCTGCCCAGGCACGTTCAACAGCATTTATAGGGTCAAGCTTCTGCTGGCAGAAGTCAACGAAACGAGCTTCTTCGTCAGTAACGGGTTCGCGGCTTCCTTCATGGAGACTCTTCAGGGCATCCCCCATAGATTCAAGAATATCCGCTTGCTGACGGGTGAAGTCACCGGAACGGTGGAAACCGCGTTGAAAGTTTACGTCGTCGAAAAACTTGCGCGATGTTTCAAAACTCTTTACTTGGACCTGGCTCATAAACCACCTACCATCAGTACTATTGAACAGCCACCGGAAAGCCCGGCTCCGTAATCTGGCGGAGTATGGTCAGGGCTCAGTCTGTGGTAAAACGAAAAAATCTTATCGTAACGTGAAAGTTTACTGGTCGAAATGGATACGGATTTATTGAAAACATTTATGGAGGTTTCGCGCACCCGACACTTCGGACGCGCCGCCGAAAACCTCTATCTGACTCAGTCTGCGGTGAGTTTTCGTATTCGCCAGCTTGAGGGGTTGTTGGGCGTGGAGCTGTTTTCCCGTCAGCGAAACAACATTCAGTTGACGTCGGCAGGAGAGAAGCTGATTCCCCTCGCTGAAAGCAGTGTATTGCTGGAGCAGCGTATCCGCCAGGAAGTTGCGATTGCTGATGATCGGCACTATCAGTTTGCCTTAGGAGCCACTCCGAATCTATGGGATGCGGTTTTGCAGCAGAAGTTGCCATCACTATTGCGCCGCCCTGGAATGGCTGTCAGCGCGATGGCGCACAGTAGCAGCGCACTCGTGCGACAGATTCTGGAGCGTAGTCTTGATCTGGCACTTGTGTTTGATGCACCGAAAGTTGATGAACTGATCACCAGAGAGGTAATGTCGGTACCGTTGATTATGGTTGCGTCCTCAGCCTGCGAATCCTGGCAGCATGCGGCAGATCTCGGTTACGTTCTCGTTGATTGGGGTACATCTTTCCGCATTCAGCATGCTCAGGAGTTCAAGGGGATCGCAGCGCCCGTACTGAAGACCAATACCGGACGCATCGCACTGGATAGTATTCTAATGCACGGCGGTGCAGGTTATCTGCCCGCTGGGATGGTAGCACCCCATATCGTTTCCGGTGAGCTGCATGAAGTTAAAGATGCCCCCGAAATGACCCGTCAGGTATTTGCGAGTTATCTTAGCGCCCGTAAAGATGATGAGTTGATCAGTGACATCATTCAACAGCTGCTTGAGAGTGGTCTCCATGAGTGAACAGCAAGTGAATAAGGCCTGGTATTTCCCGGAAACGGGAGAGCCGTCGGTGTTAGTAGAAACCAGTCTACCTATGCCGTGCGCAGGCGCTGGCCAGCTACTGATTCGGGTGCTGGCTTCTGGCTTTAACCCGATTGATACCAAAATCCGTGCTGGTCTTGCTCTTATTGCTGCTGACAATCGTGTCCCCGGCTGTGATGTCTGTGGGGAGGTGGTTGCGGTAGGTGCTGGCGTTACCGGATTTGCCTCCGGTGACCGCGTTTACGGTTGCGCGGGTGGGGTAAAAGGCAGTAGTGGCACCCTTTGTGAATATATGGTTGTTGACGCTGAGCTGATGGCGCTGGCTCCTCAATCAGTGAGTGCTGAGCAGGCGGCGGTATTGCCACTGGTATCTATCACGGCGTTTGAGGCACTGGAGCGCCTTCACTTACAAAATGGTGAAAGCCTGCTAGTGATGGGGGGCTCTGGTGGCGTAGGGCAGATGGCGTTGCAATTGGCGAAGCTTCGTGGTGCATCTGTGACTGCAACGGCGGGTGATGATATCCGCCGGGATCAGGTTGCCTCGTTTGATGTGACGTCAATATCGCATAGTGAAGCTGCACAAAATGCAGGTGTATTCGACAAAGTGATAGATACACATGGTAGTGAGAGTTTTCAGTCGGCGTTGATTGCTGCAAAACCCGGCGGTCAGGTCGCAACCATTAATGCCCGTAATACCTATGACCTGACGCAGGCACACGCGAAAGGTTTAACTATACATGCTGTCTTTATGTTACTGCCTTTGCTTACGGGTAAGGGGAGTGCGGCACATGGTCGATTCCTGAACTGGCTGGCGAAAGAAGTGGACGCAGGGCGGATAGCTGTGCCAGAAACGGAGGTGCAGTCAGCGAACGCGGTTGCTGAGGTTCATCGGCGCTATGAGGCGGGAGAGCTGAAAACTAAGGTGGCATTTACCCTCTGACATCCAGAGGGTACATGTGCTTCAGCTTGTCGACGGTTCAATCACTCTATGCCGAGGAGTTTGTGAGTCTGCAGACTCAGCTTCCACTTAGGGTGCTTCATGCAATAGTCCACTGCTTTGCGGGTATTGGACACCGATAAGCCTTCCTTCGCCCCTTCCAGTTTATCGCTGGCGATCACTACAGGTTCATAGTCCGCCATTGGCTGAAGGTAATGGTGGTCTGCCGTGATGTAATCGAACCGTTCAGGCATTGCCTCTGCCTGCGGATATACAAGCTTCAATTCATCACACACTATCACTGCCAGTTCGGAATCACCTTTCGGACTGAGACACACCCAATCGATACCCTCCGGTAAGGGCAGGGTGCCGTTGGTTTCGATCGCAACCTCAAATCCGGCTCTATGTAGTTCATC
>JAYNJA010000148.1:0-737 GCA_038109705.1 Thalassolituus sp.
TCTGCTGAATTTCCGTTGTCTGCACATCAACGCTACTGCGAACCTGTGATGCATTACGAGCCTGAATCTGAACCGCCTCCGTAACATCCGTCGCTCCGGTCTGAATGATACTCATCATACCCGCGACCTGCTGACGCATTGATTCTACGTCAGCGAGCAGTGCACCTATCTCATCGTGGTTGCCCGGAGAAATAGGTGAAACCATATCCCCTCCGGCAATCCGGCCGATAAGCCTCTTCGCACGATCCAGCCCGCGTTTAACCGATTTAACGATCAATCCCCCAAACAGGATAGAGAGCGTAATGGTCACAACGAGTAACAAGAGCAGAATTTTTTCAATCTGCCGAATTTCACGAATCACGCCTTTAACCGCTTGCAGAGAAAGATCCGTGACATGCACTCGCAGTGCTTCGACCTCCTTAAGCAGTACTTCTGTTGCCTCATGAATGTGCGGTGAATGCTCCTGTGTTGCGTCTTGATTTCCCTCTTCAACGGCAAGGATTACATCTTCAATGTGAGAACGCCACGAATCCCGGGCCAACTTAACGTCTCTGATATGCTGCGCTGTACTTCGGCCATCATCTTCGCCTGCATCCAGGTCGTCTTCCCGAGCGGCAAGAGCCTGGCCCAATTTTTCAAGGTCATCCTCAAGCACCACATCCAATTCACGGAACGCATTTAATCCAGCGAGGTAGTCAGCGAGTTCTGACTCCTGTTGCAGAAACATACGAAAGCTC
>JAYNJA010000148.1:747-7242 GCA_038109705.1 Thalassolituus sp.
TCCTGTAACAGCTGTTTTTCAGCGTACGCAGATATCATCGACATGATAGGCAGGTCAGAACTACCCATTGTTGCTGTATGCGCTTCAACGACCTTCAACTGCCCATACACAAGGGCACCGGAAAGCACCTGTAGCGAACAGACAAAGACAAGAATTGCGACCAAACGATGTCGTATGGATAAATTACGTAACATCCGGGCACCCTGCTAACCAATACAAAACCTGTAGTCAGTATAGATAGCGCCCGGGATTTATCCTCCAGGGTCACGAAATTTCTTCAGTCAGGCCTTCCGTCGCAGGGTGGAAGCGTTCTGTGCCATAAAGCTCAGATAGCAGGCGGGCTTCACCATTGGGCTGCACCATACGTGCGTGAGAGCGGTTGAGCTGGCGCGGCTCTTCAACGCCACAGCTATGGGCAATGACGCCTACTTCCTGAACCAGCGAACGGGCAAAATGCGCGACGCGCTCTGCTTTATCGGCAGGTACCAGTCCCCGTTGAAGTTTTGGATCATGCGTTGTGATACCAGTCGGACACGTATTTTTATTGCACTGCAGCGCCTGGATACATCCCAACGCAAACATAAAGCCGCGGGCAGTGGTGATAAAATCGGCACCGACGCACACAGCCCATGCAACCCGGTCTGGGGTAATCAACTTACCCGAGGCAATGATGCGGATGCGTGGACGCAGACCAAACTCATCAAGGGTGTCGACCAGCATCGGTAGTGCCTGCGCCAGCGGCAATCCCATATAGTCGATCAGCGACTGAGGTGCCGCCCCTGTTCCGCCTTCGGCACCATCCAGGGTGATAAAGTCCGGGGCACTATCAATACCGCGCTGGTGAATGGCACGACATAGATCTTTTACCCATTCGTTGTTCCCCAATACGACTTTAAAACCAACGGGTTTGCCCGTGATATCACGGACATGATTGATCATATCGAGCAGATCATCGACAGAGCGGACTTCTGGCTGACCGTTCGGGCTGATAGAGTCCTCACCGACCGGGATATGACGGATAGCGGCTATTTCTTCACCGACTTTTGCACCGGGAAGAATACCGCCCTTGCCGGGTTTAGCGCCCTGACTGAGCTTGATTTCGAACATTTTAACCTGCGGTTTATGGGCGATTTCCGCGAGTTTCTTATCGTCGAGCGTTCCGTCATCTTTACGCACCCCGTATTTGGCCGTACCAATCTGGAATACGATGTCGCAACCACCTTCGAGGTGATAAGGCGACAGGCCACCTTCCCCGGTATTCATCCAACAACCGGCTTTTGCGGCACCGTGTGACAGCGCCTGCACTGCAGGTTTGGATAACGCGCCATAACTCATACCGGAGACATTGACCAAAGACGCCGTAGTGTAGGGTTGGCGGCAGTGCTCGCCGATAGTCAGGGGGATCAACTCACTCAGATCTTTGCTCAAAGATGGGAATGGGCTGTTTACAAACATCACGGTCCCCGGTGTATCAAGACGCCGCGTAGATCCAAAGGCCACCGTGGTGCTGAGATTTTTCGCAGCCCTGTATACCCAGCTGCGGTCAGCGCGGTTGAACGGCATCTCCTCACGGTCCATAGCAAAGAAGTACTGACGGAAGAACTCACCAAGATGTTCAAAAAAGTATCGGAAGCGTCCGATGACCGGGAAGTTACGGCGCACTGTGTGGCGGGTCTGCAGGCGGTCACTGATATATGCCCATGCAAACCAGATCAGGCCTGTCAGTAACATCAATAAAAATATGGAAAAAACACCCAACACAGTCCATGCGGCGGCACTGAAAATAGTCTCGGTCATACAGATCTCCTTTACTGATGACAGAGTAAAGCAGGCGGTGATGTCGTGAAAGTCACGCGCATAAAAAAAGCAGCCCAAGGGCTGCTTTCGGTGCTGTGGCGCGGAGCCTACCCCGGCGGCATCATGCCATTGGGGTGATGTTCTTAACGTTCTTCGCAGAGAAGTAAGCAAAGCCACCTTCTATATCGCCAACCTCTACCCGATTCGGGGCCAGTGGCGAGCTCTTGATAGCGGCAATGTACAACCCTTTACTGGCAACCAGATTGCGGTTGTGAAAAGGCGAATGTCTTCCGTTCGCAGCCTTTTTCCAGAGTGAGAATTAATTGAGCGTCGGCAAGATCCGAAGCTCGTGAGAAATTCACATAACTCACCTGATAACTCTGATCGAATTCGAAAAGATACTGATCGAGTGTCTGACGGCTGATACTCATGATGGTGATACCCGTAGCAATACTGACTGTGTACAGTCTTAGGTTTAGCTGCCGCCGAGATGCTTTTCCATCGCTGATAACAGAAAACTACACGAAACTACGCTGCGTCATAATTCCGTGTTTTCTGCTGATTTTCAGGCGGTTAAAAGGAAGCTAATGGTAGGAATGCTACCTATGACAGGTGTCAAATATCCGTTGAGCTTCACACCCCGTTACGCGAGGCAGATTACCACGCGTTAGCAACCTCCCCTAATGCCTGGCCCAAATTGGGGTACATGTACGAAAAGCCACTGTCTGCCAGCATATCAGGGACTACCTTCTGCCCTTTTAACAGCAGATCTGACATTTCACCAAACACCAGTTTTGCCATGATTTCAGGCATTGGCATCAGAGCTGGGCGATGTAGCGCCGACGCCAGCGCCTGAGTAAGTTCTTTATTGGTTGCCGGAGCCGGTGCCGTCATGTTGACTGGCCCGCTGACGCTGCTATCGCAGAGGAAGTCGAGCGCCCGCAGATAATCCTCGAGATGAATCCACGAAATTACCTGCTTCCCCGAACCAATCACGCCCCCCAACCCCAGACTGAACGGCAGCCACATGCGTTGCAGCATGCCGCCTCGCGGCCCAAGTACAATACCGGTGCGTAGCAACACAACCCGCTCTGATATCGCCTCAAGTGGCTTAACCGCCTGCTCCCAGTCAATGCAGAGACAGGCCGAAAAATCTTTTCCTGGCGGCGAACTTTCAGAGAACACAGGAGACGCTCCATCAACACTGCCGTAATAACCAACGGCAGACCCGCTAAGCACCAATTCAAACTTCTGACCTGTGCTTTGCGCCCAGCGCACCAATCGTTCTGTCAGAGCGATACGACTGTCACGAAGAGCCTGTTTACGGGAAGCACTCCAGCGTTTATCAGCAATGCCTTCGCCGGCAAGGTTCAGCACTCTGTCAACCTTCCCTTCGATATCATTGAAATCCGCAACGGTCTGCACATGGGCACTAAGGATACGGTGCGCACGCGCTGCATCACGGGTAAGAACGGTAATATTGTGCCCTTCTGCCAGCCAGCGAGGGATAAGTGCGCGACCGATAAATCCGGTGCCTCCGGTAATCAATATATGTTTACTCATTAACCTCCCCTCCCGCAGGCTGGTGACAGCGCTGCAATATTAAATGCCGATAAACCTCAGAACTGATCTGCAGTCAGGCCCATGAGGGTATCTTTACCTGCTTCAATTTCTGCCAACAGAGACAGTGTCTGTGGCAGTAGTTTGTGCATATAGAAAGCAGCCGTTTCTTTCTTCGCAGTGTAGAAGTCAGTTTCCGTGCTGCCATCTGCCAGGGCCTGCTCCGCCGTCGCCGCCATACGGCTCCAGAAGTACGCAATCGCAGTCAGAGCGAACAAGCGCAGATATGGCGTTGCTGCAGAGCCTGCCTGCTCACGGTCGGCCATACCGTTCTGCATCAGCCACATGGTCGCTTTCTGCAGACGGCCTGTAGCAGCCTTCAACTCTTCTGCGAAAGGCACACCGCCTTCAGTTTTCAGATACGCGTCTACCATTGCAAAGAAACGTTTCACCGGACGGCCACCGGCCATACCCAGCTTACGACCAACGAGATCCAGTGCCTGGATACCGTTAGTGCCTTCATAAATACGGGTAATACGTGAATCACGGACAAACTGCTCTACCGGCCAATCCTGAGTAAAGCCTGAACCACCCATCAACTGCAGGCCGTCGTTGGCGCAGAAGAAGCCTTCATCAGTGAGGAAAGCTTTCACGATCGGCGTCAGCAGCTGCACCATGTCATCTGCCTGCTCGCGCTCTTCAGCAGACTCGGCTTTGTGAGAAATATCCAGTTGCATCGCGGTGTAATACGCCAGTACACGGCTACCTTCGATGGTCGCTTTCTGGCGCAGCAGCATACGGCGTACATCCGGATGAACGATAATCGGATCAGCCGCTTTCTCTGGCGCTTTCGGGCCCGCCAGTGAACGTGACTGCAGGCGGTCTTTGGCAAAACCCAGAGATACCTGATACGCCGCTTCGGCGATACCCAAACCCTGCAAACCCACCATCAGACGGGCGCTGTTCATCATAACGAACATGGCCTGCAGACCTTTATGCGGTTCGCCAATCAGCCAACCTTTTGCCTGTTCGAAATTCATCACACAGGTTGCAGAACCCTTGATGCCCATCTTGTGTTCAAGGCCGCCACAGAAAGCAGGGTTGCGGGTGCCATCATCGAGGAACTTAGGTACCAGGAAGAGCGAAATACCTTTTGAGCCAGATGGCGCATCCGGCAGTTTCGCCAGAACCAGGTGGATGATGTTATCCACCAGATCCTGCTCGCCACCGGTAATCCATATTTTCGTGCCACTGACAGCATATGAGCCATCAGCCTGCGGCTCTGCTTTGGTGCGGATCAAACCCAGATCAGTACCACACTGCGGCTCGGTCAGGCACATGGTGCCTGTCCATTCACCGCAGATCAGTTTCGGCAGGTACTTCTCTTTCAGTTCATCAGTACCGTAGGACGTCAGGGCGTTTACCGCGCCATGAGTCAGGCCCGGGTACATGCCCAGTGACAGGTTCGCTGAACACACCATCTCTTCGGCAAGAGTGTTCAGAGTATGCGGCAACCCCTGACCACCGTACTCAACCGGGCCCGCCAGCGCCGTCCAACCGGCTTCGGCAAATTGGCGATAGGCATCCGGGAAGCCGTCTGGTGTTTTCACCGAATGGTCTTCCGGGTTGTACGTACACCCCTCCCGGTCGCCCGAGGCATTGAGAGGAGCAAGGACGTTCTCTGCCAGTTTCGCACCTTCCGTCAGCATGGCATCCATGATTTCACGGGTCGCATCTTCACAACCCGGTAGCTCTGGCAGCACTTTGTCGCCGTTAAGAACTTCATACAGTGCAAACTGCATATCACGGAGTGGGGCTTTGTACGTCATTTTCTAACCTTCCAATTAAGTAGATTGAACAAATATCTATACGATAGTTATACATAATACATAATATCTGTACAATACCTAGCATTATCACGAACAAGTTGTACGCTTGATGAATCACTGCAAAGCCCCAGATCTCATCGAGGGCGGCTTTTTTGCATAAGTTAGTAGCGAGCTACTGTAGGAAATTATCATGAAAAAAATTGCGATCGTCGGTGCCGGTGTTGCTGGTCTGACTGCGTTGCAGGCCCTGCGCGAGCAAGGTCATGAAATCACTGTATTTGATAAGTCACGCGGATCAGGCGGACGTCTCTCAAGTAAAAAGGTGGGCGATTCGTCCTGGGATATGGGCGCTCAGTTTCTGCGTGCGCACACTCCGCAATTTGCAGCACCGCTGAAGATATGGGAGCAGCAGGGCTGGATCTCAGAATGGCAGGTTACTCCATGGCTGATCTCTGCAGAAGAACAAGGACCATCTCCGGATGAGGCAACCCGTTATGTCGGCATGCCACGCATGACAGGTCTGAGCCGGAAACTATTGGAAGGGGCCCACGAGTTTGTCACCCAGACCCGTATCACCGACGCACGCTACCCAGGTCAATGGATGCTGAGCAGTGAGGACGGCCAGGAATTCGGCCCCTTCGATGAACTGATCCTGAATGTTCCACCACAACAGGCACTGCCACTGCTTCCTGCCACCAGCGCCCTGGCTGCACAGATAGAGTCCCTGCAGATGCTGCCCTGCTGGACGCTACTTCTGGGCTTTACTCAGACACTCACCACTGACTTCGATGCAGCCTTTGTGAAAGACAGCCCTATTGCCTGGGTCGCCCGTAACAACAGTAAACACGGACGCGACAGCGATGAGGCCTGGGTTGTCCAGGCATCCCATGAATGGAGTACTCGCATGATCGATGCACCACGAGAAGAAGTTCAGCGAGAGCTGACCCAAGCTTTCACGCAACTTGCCGGAGAGCTCCCTGACACCTCAAACACCTGGCTACATCGCTGGCTTTACTCTGTACCCGCAGACGCACCAAAGCTTGGCGCGTTGCGGGATGAGCCGCATAATCTCACTCTTTGCGGTGACTGGTGCGAGTCCCCTTCTGTTGAGGGCGCCTGGATCAGTGGCCAGAAAGCTGCTGCGTTTCTGGAGTAACTAGTAATGACATCAACGCATACACATTCGACAGCCACAGTTCTGCTTGCTCACGGCAGCACCGACCCCAAGTGGCTGGAACCCTTTAACGGCATGCTGGAGCAGATCCGCGAGGGACTGACCTCCGAACGCGTTGAGCTGGCATACATGGAG
>JAYNJA010000149.1:0-7179 GCA_038109705.1 Thalassolituus sp.
CCTCCCGGCTATCCAGCATTTTGACGTAGCCACCGAGGGGAATCGGTGCCACAGAAAACTCAGTACCGTGACGATCTTTAATCGAAAATAGTGGCTTCCCGAAGCCAACGGAAAACCGCAGCACCTGCACGCCTGCACGACGAGCAACCCAAAAGTGTCCGTATTCATGGATAACCACCAGAATACTGATGGCAAGAATGAAATACAGCAGGGTCACAGAGTTTCCTCCGCGAGAACTGACTGGGCTGTTTCCCGAGCCCATTGGTCGGCAGCAAGAATCACATCTAAAGAATTAGCGGCTGTCACCTGATGTTGCTTCATCACACTACTGATCAGAGTAGGAATCGAGGTGAAACGGATTTGTTCCCGTAAAAAAGCGTCAACGGCGATCTCGTTCGCTGCGTTAAGCACCGCAGGCATGGTACCGCCCTGCTCGAATGCTTCCCTTGCCAAAGTCAGACAAGGGAAATTTTCTTCATCGGGCGCTTCAAAATTCAGACACGCAATATCAAACAGGTCGAGAGATTCGACCCCTGCCTCGATACGCTCTGGCCAGGCCATACCGTAAGCGATTGGCGTGCGCATATCCGGCTGACCGAGCTGCGCCAGCACAGAACCATCACAGTACTGCACCATGGAATGAATCACACTCTGTGGGTGCACCACGACCTGAACATCATCGGCATCGCAGTTAAACAGGAAGCAGGCTTCGATTAATTCAAGGCCTTTATTCATCAGAGTCGCTGAGTCGACGGAGATCTTAGCACCCATAGACCAGTTAGGGTGTGCTACCGCCTGAGCAGGTGTGACATCAGAAAGTTCAGCAGCAGTACGGCCTCGGAAAGGCCCACCGGAAGCCGTCAGCAGTATTTTACGAATACCATTGGCTTCAAGGTTGCCGTTGTAATCGGCCGGCATCGACTGAAAGATCGCATTATGTTCGCTATCGATAGGCAGTAATTCAGCGCCACCTTCACGAATCGCTTCCATGAACAACGGGCCAGCCATTACCAGACTTTCTTTATTAGCAAGAAGTACACGTTTGCCCGCCTTCGCAGCGGCGAGTGTCGGTAGCAGGCCAGCAGCACCGACAATGGCCGCCATAACCTGATCAACTTCATCAGCTTCTGCGACTTCGCTGAGCGCACGAGTGCCAGTCAGAACTTTGGTTTCACAACCGCAAGGGAGCAATGCCTGTAATTTTTTCGCAGCGGCGGCGTCGGTCATTACGGCGTAACGAGGGGCGAATTCGCGCACCTGAGCCGCCATTTCGTCAGCACGTTGCGCTGCCGTTAAGGCAAACACCTCATAACGTTCCGGGTGGCGGCGAACCACATCCAGCGTACTGCAACCTATAGAACCAGTAGAACCCAGAACCGTCAGGGTCTGTTTCATGCAGGCAGCCCCCAGTCGAGCAACAGCATCATAAAGGCAAAAATAGGCACCGCGGCGGCCATGCTATCGATACGGTCCATTACGCCGCCGTGACCCGGCAGCAGAGATGAGCTGTCTTTGATCCCACGATGACGCTTCATCATGCTTTCAACCAGGTCACCCAGGACTGAGATCACCATGGTGACCATCGAAATAGCGAGAATTTTGAAGGTACCCATCATATCCAGCGGCTGAATCTGGCTGTGAACATACCAGCAGGCAAATACAGCCAACAGCACGGTAGTAGCAAAGCCACCCCAGAAACCAGCCCAGGATTTGCCCGGACTGACGTTAGGCGCAAGCTTGGTAGTGCCCCACTTCCGACCCGCAAAGTAGGCCCCGGTATCCGCACCCCAGATCACCAGCATGACATAGATAATCAGCAGTGAACTGTGCTCTTCTACTTTCAGGTGCATAAAGCCCACCCACATAGGAATGAGTACAGCCAGCCCCAGGAATGCCCGGATTATGCGTGCATTCCAGATATCGGTACCGCCGGGATACTTTTTCACCAACGCAAAGGCGATGGTCCACCAGAGCGTACCCGCCCCCAGAAACCAGATTTTCCATTCAGGATGCACACGAAGAAAACGGGCTGAAATATACAGGCAGACAAAAACGAAGAAAGCGTAGAGGATACGACTCCAGTTCTTCTGGTAGCCGGCAATGTTCGCCCATTCCCAGGCGCCAAGAGTGGCAATAAGAGCGATAAAAATCGCGAAAGGCTTCAGCGGCAGGAAGAAAATACCTACCACCATAATCGGCGCAAGAATCAGTGCCGTAATAACGCGCTGTTTAGTCACCTTGCTTGGTTTCCTTAAGCTGATCATCGGTGCGGCCGAATCGACGGGTTCGTTCCGCGAAGGCGCCCAATGCTTTTTTATATTCTTCTTCTTTGAAGTCCGGCCACAGCACATCGGCAAAGTAGAACTCTGCGTAGGCAGTCTGCCATAACATGAAATTGCTGATACGTTGCTCCCCACCAGTACGGATCATCAGGTCCGGTGCTGGGTATTCGCTCAGCCAGGTATATTTATGAAACGTCTGCTCATTGATATCAGAGGGTTCGAGATTACCGGCTTTAACATCTTCGGCAAGGCGAGCCGCAGCTTGTGCGATATCCCACTGTCCACCGTAGTTTGCCGCGACAACAAGTGTCAGCCCATCATTATCCGCCGTCATGGCCTCGGATTCCGCAATCAATCCCTGAATTTTGTCAGAGAAGGCAGAAAGATCACCCATGACACGGAGACGGATATTGTTCTTGTGCAGTTTTTTAACTTCGCGCTGTAAGGCGACGATAAAGAGCTGCATCAGTGCGCTGACTTCTTCCGCCGGTCGGCGCCAGTTTTCGCTACTGAAAGCAAACAGAGTCAGGACTTCAACACCGGCGCGCGCTGAGGTTTCTACCACAGCACGAACGGCATCTACGCCTGCTTTATGCCCTGTGACACCAGGCATGAAACGTTTTTTCGCCCAACGATTGTTGCCATCCATAATGATGGCAACATGGCGGGGCACGCTGCCACTGGCAGCGCTGGAGTCGTCAATGCTCGTCGACATCCGTATCAGACCTTCATCAGATCTTTTTCTTTCTCAGCCAGCAGCTCGTCCACCTGAGCGATGTATTTATCGGTCAGCTTCTGAATGCTGTCTTCGCCACCGCGGGCTTCATCTTCGGTGATCTCTTTGTCTTTCAGGAGATCCTTGATGCTACCGTTCGCGTCGCGGCGGATGTTACGAACAGATACGCGGCCTTTTTCAGCTTCAGAGCGTGCCTGTTTGATGTAGTCTTTACGGGTTTCTTCGGTCAATGCAGGCATAGGCAGGCGGATAGTGTCGCCATTGGTATTCGGATTCAGACCGAGATCAGACTTCAGGATCGCACGTTCAATCTGTGGAACCAGATTTTTTTCCCATGGGTTGATCGCCAGTGCACGACCGTCTTCAACGATAACGTTTGCCACCTGGTTAATTGGCGTTGGCGTTCCGTAGTAATCAATCATTACATTATCAAGAATTGACGGATTAGCACGACCTGTACGTACCCTTTTAAAGGCGTCGACCAGAGCACCTACACTCTTACCCATACGATCTTCGGCATCTTTCTGGATTTCGTTAATCACGCTTTTTCTCTCCACTTACAATCAGGGTGCCGTGTTCACCGCCAGTCATTAAACGACCCAACACACCCGTTTCATTCATATTGTACACACGCAATGGCATGTCGTGATCCTGCGCCAGAACAATAGCAGTCAGGTCCATTACGCCCAGTTGTTTTTCAAGGACTTCGCTGTAGGTCAGCAGATCGTATTTTTCTGCTGTCGGATCCTTTTTCGGATCAGCAGTATACACACCATCGACGTTGGTGGCTTTCAGTACCAGATCTGCATTGATCTCGATACCTCGCAGACAAGCTGCTGAATCTGTTGTAAAGAATGGGTTACCGGTGCCTGCAGCGAAAATAACAACATCTCCCTGGTTCAGGGCACGGATAGCGCTACGACGGTCGTAGTGATCAACGACGCCACTCATTGGAATTGCCGACATAACACGGGTCGGCATGTTAGAGCGTTCCAACGCATCGCGCATCGCCAGCGCATTCATCACGGTTGCGAGCATCCCCATGTGATCGCCCGCAACACGATCCAGACCCGCTTCACTCAGAGCCTTACCACGGAACAGGTTGCCACCGCCGATGACCAGACCGACCTGCACTCCCAGACCACGCAGCTGCGCGATTTCCAGAGCCATACGATCAAGTACTTTAGGATCGATACCGAAATCCAGCTCGCCCATTAAGGCTTCACCACTGAGTTTCAGCAGGATTCGCTTGTATTTCGCACTTTTTTGCTCGGCCATGAACCATCTCCTGACAATGTTTGGCGTATTCTACGGATATTTACATCAGACATATACAAATATGCCGGGCAAGCCCGGCATATTAATGGTGGTTTTCAGTATGTGAGCCCCACCTGTACTGTTATCAGCCTTTCAGCTGTGCAGCAACCTCAGCAGCGAAGTCAGTCTTTTCAACTTCGATACCTTCGCCTACTTCCATACGCAGGAAGCCAAGAACTTCTGCACCACCAGCTTTCGCCAGCTGGCCAACAGTCTGGTCAGGGTTTTTAACGAACGGCTGATCCAGCAGGCTGTTTTCTTTCAGGAACTTGTTGATACGGCCGCCCATCATCTTTTCAACGATTTCGTCTGGCTTACCAGCCATGTCTGGCTGAGCCTTGATGATTTCTTTCTCTTTCTCGAGAACTTCAGCAGGCATATCTTCGCCACGTACAACACGTGGGTTAGATGCAGTTACGTGCATCGCGATGTCTTTTGCCAGCTCTTCATCACCGCCAGTCAGAGATACGATACACGCGATTTTGCCGTTAGAGTGAACGTAAGCACCAACAACAGGAGCTTCGATTACAGCTGGACGACGTACAGTGATGTTTTCACCGATTTTCTGAACCAGCGCTTCACGCGCTGCTTCCAGTTCGCCAGCCATCAGAGTTTCAACGTCAGCTGCTTTAGTTTCTGCCAGCTTAGCAACAACTTTGTCTGCAAATGCGCCAAAGTTAGCATCGCCAGCAGCGAAGTCAGTTTCAGAGTTAACTTCAACGATCACAGCGGTGCCACCGTTGATAACAACGCGCAGCTTACCTTCTGCAGCAGTACGGTCTGCTTTCTTAGCCGCTTTCAGGCCAGAGTTCTTACGCAGGTCTTCGATTGCCTTATCGATGTCGCCTTCAGCAGCAGTCAGAGCTTTTTTACACTCCATCATGCCCAGACCAGTGCGTTCACGCAGCTCTTTTACCAGCGCAGCAGATACGTTTGCCATGTGGGATACCCTCTTAATCTCTAAAATTGTCTTTAAACTTTTAAAAAAAGGGGCTAAGCCCCTTTTTATTATCCGGTCTGATTACTCAGCCGCTGGAGCGTCTTCAGCTACTTCAACGAACTCATCAGCGGAAGCACCACCCTGCTTACCTTCCAGGATGGCGTCAGCTACTGCAGATGCATAAATCTGGATTGCACGGATCGCATCGTCGTTACCTGGGATAACGTAATCGATACCGTCTGGGTTAGAGTTGGTATCAACAATACCGATTACTGGAATACCCAGTTTGTTAGCTTCCTGAACAGCGATACGCTCGTGATCAACGTCGATTACGAACAGTACGTCTGGCAGACCACCCATTTCTTTAATACCACCGATAGAACGCTCAAGCTTTTCCATCTCACGGGTGCGCATCAGAGCTTCTTTCTTAGTCAGCTGTTCAAAAGTACCGTCGCCTTTCTGAGTTTCAAGGTCACGCAGACGCTTGATGGACTGACGGATGGTTTTGTAGTTGGTCAGCATGCCGCCCAACCAACGGTGAGCAACGAATGGCTGGTTAGAACGCTCAGCCTGCTCTTTCATGATTTTGCCGGCAGCGCGCTTGGTACCAACGAACAGAACTTTGTTGTTCTTAGCTGCCATACCTTCGATCAGTTTCAGCGCGTCATTCAGTGCTGGAACAGTCTGCTCAAGGTTGATGATGTGAATCTTGTTACGAGCACCAAAGATGTACTTACCCATTTTAGGGTTCCAGTAACGGGTCTGGTGACCGAAGTGTACGCCTGCCTTCAGCAGGTCACGCATGCTTACTTGTGCCATTTCAATATACCTTTTTCAGGGGTTATGCCTCCACGCTACCCTTAGTGCCGACCCGGTTTCCCGAGCACCCCGGCACCTCGTTACGGTGCGTGTGTGTCGTTTCATGCTGCCGGTCCATCCGGAGCAAGGCGCTCAGCGCGGGCGCTTTATACCACTTTCCGGATTCTGTTGCCAGTTTTTATCTGTTTCTGAGCCATTTCGGTAACTAACTGCCATCAGCGGTTCAACCCTGTGCTGACAACAAGTACAATGCCTGCATTACTCTTTAATGAACGGAAGACCGGCGCGGAATGAGTGTCACGATCAATACGGCGGAAGACATCGCCAAAATGCGGGTAGCCGGACGTCTGGCTGCGGAAGTTCTCGAAATGATTGGCGAGTACGTCAAGCCCGGCGTATCCACCGGTGAGCTTGATCGCATCTGTCACGATTACATTGTTAATGTTCAGAATGCTATTCCGGCACCACTGAACTATCACGGTTTCCCGAAATCTATCTGCACCTCTGTTAATCAGGTTATCTGTCACGGTATTCCCAGCGACGACAAGATCCTGAAAAAAGGCGACATTGTTAACATCGACATCACAGTGATCAAAGACGGCTATCACGGTGACACCAGTGCGATGTTTACTGTCGGTGAAGTGCAGCCAGCGATGGAACGTCTGATCAAGATTACGCAGGAATGTCTGTACCTTGCCATTGATATGGTCAAGCCGGGTGTTCAGCTGGGTGATATCGGCCATGCTATTCAGGCACATGCCGAGTCGAACCACTATTCTGTTGTTCGCGAATACTGCGGCCATGGCATTGGTAAACAATTCCATGAAGATCCTCAGATTCTGCATTACGGCAAACCGGGCACCGGCATGGCGCTGCAGGAAGGTATGATCTTCACCATCGAACCCATGATCAACCTGGGCACGCGCCATAACAAATTAATGAAAGATGGCTGGACTGTGGTCACCAAAGACCGCAAGGCATCAGCCCAGTGGGAACACACGATGGTTGTTACGGCCACCGGTGTTGAAGTACTGACTAAGCGTAAAGAAGAAGAGCAGTTCTGGAAGTGACAGGCACCTCTGCCC
>JAYNJA010000150.1:0-2204 GCA_038109705.1 Thalassolituus sp.
AATGCGACGTACTGTATCGATGAATGCCTGTGGGCTTTCTGACTCAACTTCGATATCGATAGAGTCAACACCAGCGAAACGCTTGAACAGCAGACTCTTACCTTCCATTACTGGCTTAGAGGCCAGTGGACCCAAGTCGCCCAGACCCAGAATCGCGGTACCATCAGAGATTACTGCTACCAGGTTACCCTTTGCAGTGTAACGGTATGCGTTTTCAGGGTCAGCTGCGATTTCTTTCACAGGCTCAGCCACACCCGGGCTGTATGCCAGTGACAGGTCGCGTGAGGTTTGTGCAGGCTTAGTCAGCTCTACACTGATCTTACCTGGCTTTGGAAATTCGTGATAATCCAGAGCCGCTTGTTTGAAATCTTCTGACATAGTACCTGTCCAGTTTCGTCGCTTTATGTGTTTTGTTTTGCCCTTTTCACCACTTCTTCCGGAGGTGCCTGAGCAAAGGGTCGTATTTAATACCAAAAAGATGCCTCAAACTCCAGCGGAATTCGGTTCCTGCTGGCTATTTTATGAGCATTTCATGACCTCAGACAGACGTTGCACCAGTGAGGGGCATAGACAGGGGCAAAGAGAGGGTAACTTTCAAGCCGGGAGAGGTATTTTCAGCGCGGACTTTGCCGTTATGGAGCTCCGTGATACGGCTGACCAGCGCGAGTCCAATTCCATAGCCACCGGATGCGTGATCACGAGCACTGTCGACCTGAGCAAAGGCATCAAAAATACGCGTCAGCTCGTCATCCGGTACACCGGGACCACAATCCTGCACTGAAATCTCGACTTTACCTTGCCGCAACTTACACCCAACCACCAGCTCGCCACCCTCTGGCGAGAAGCGGATCGCATTGCGCAGGATATTATCAAAAGCACGCTCGACCAGTAGCCAATCCCAGTCTGCCGTCAGCGGCTTGCTGTCCCAGTCACGCTTAATCGTCAGTCTATGACTCTGGCATTCAATGTCGGCGTCATCCAGCCACTCTTCCATACGCTCCTGAACAACATCTTCTTCACAGAGAAGCTCAGCCTGATCCTGCTGCTGCAAACGCGCGAGATCAAGCATCTGGCCAATCAGGTTATCTACCTGACCAACGGCGCGCTCGATACGATCGTGTTCGGCATCGAGCACACCGTCTTTATCTTTCTTACGGGCAATGGCCAAGGCGATCTGCAGACGGGTTAATGGCGAACGAAGCTCGTGAGAAACATCACGAAGCAGTTGCTGATGACTGTGCAGCAGGCGCTGCAGTGCGCCTGCCATGTCGATCACTTCTTGGGTAAGTGCTCCGATTTCGTCGTGACGACGATAGCTTTTATTCAACGCCGACATATCAAAGTCACCGGTCGCAAGACGCTTTACGGCACCTTGCAGGCGACGCACCGGGCGAGTCAGCGACCAGGCGAGCAGTGAACAGAGCAATGTCACCACGAGAACCATCACGACAGGAATAACCCATCGATCTTCATCCTCAAATACGCCTTCCCAACCCCGACGGGCAACCGCGACATAGAGGTAGTTGCCCCCGCGAACCGGCCCGATCATCTGCCAGCCGTCGTCCTGCCCCCAAAGAATTTCTGAGCGCTCAGCGGCTTCATCGGCAAATTTTTCGATATCATGAGGGAGCTGGGCAATATTATCGAGCGGCGTAATCACCAGATTCCAGCCCGGACGCAGCTTACGCCAGAAGCGGCGGTCTTCAGCCAACAAAGGGCGCTGGGTATCAATAATAGAGCGGAGCAGACGTGTTTCCTGCACGGTGGCCGTGCGGTAATAGTCGTCTTCCAGCCAGACGATCATGCCAACGGCGGTACCCATCGCCAGAAATACGATCGACCAAAACCAGAGGAAGATACGCAGGAACAGCGAGCGATACCATCTGACCATCAATATTCAACCCGCTGAATATGTGTCACACACGAACCAGCATGTAGCCGCGGCTGCGTACGGTTTTGATCCAGTCAGAACCGTCGTCACGCTTGCCGAGCTTCTTACGCAGGTTACTTACGTGCATATCAATTGAGCGGTCATAGGCCATGAGCTGGCGCCCTAAAGCCGCCATCGACAGGCTGTCTTTATCTACCAGCTCACCGACGTTTTCCATCAGGCACTGCAATACCCCGAATTCCGCACCGGTTAATGGCAGCTCTACGCCTTCACTGGTCGCACTGCGGGTCGAAGGGTTTAATGCCAGCACACC
>JAYNJA010000150.1:2214-7146 GCA_038109705.1 Thalassolituus sp.
GAATACACACGTGCAATTCTTCTGACCCTTTGTGAGTGTCATCGGCCGACATTTCGATACGACGGAACAGTGCTTTGATCCGCGCCATCAATTCGTGATGATGATATGGCTTCGGAATGTAATCATCCGCTCCGTGCTCAAGGCCCAGCACACGGTCAACACTTTCGCCACGTGCGGTCAGCATGATCACAGGAATTGAAGACTTCTGGCGCAGCTCACGCAACACCTCAAACCCGTTTTTCTTAGGCAACATCACATCCAGCAGGACCAGATTGTATTGACCGGAGAGCGCCTCACGAAGGCCGGTATCGCCATCGTGCACAGCAGTCAGTTCAAAGCCTTCCATCGACAGATATTCCTTGAGCAGTTCGCCCAGTTCGATATCGTCATCAATCAGCAGTACGGATTTCATAATTCACCTCTGACGTCAGAGTACCTCTGGCCTGATATGTCGCCCAGAGCGTTTTACCCTTTTTTACGCTTACCCACAGAGCCTGCCAATGGCCGGCCACGTCAATCTGTCTGTTTATTGATCCAGACTGACGGATTCAGTAATTACTGGTCTAACAGAGTCGCCACCCAACGGGTGCGGTCATTCACTTCGAGAGCAATCTTCACCACCATCGTCAGTGGAATAGACAGCAACATGCCCACAGGACCAAGCACCCAGCCCCAGAAGACTAAAGACACAAACACCACGAGCGTTGATAGCCCCAATGAGCGCCCCATCATTTTCGGCTCAACGACATTGCCAAAGAAAGTATTAGCAAACACATACACCAGAGCCGTAATTGCAGCTTCGCCGATGCCTAACTGAATCAGCGCCACCAGCACCGCCGGCACAGCGGCGATGATCGAACCAATATTCGGAATGTAATTCAGAAGGCAAGCGACCAAGGCCCACATCGCGGCGTAATCAACACCAATAATCCACAGAGCAATGCCCACGCTCGCCCCCGTCATCAGGCTCACCAGCGTTTTGATTACCAGGTACTTCTGCACCAGCTGGGAGAAACGCTTGAAGTGATCCAGCGCCTGAGTCTTATCCCCGAGAGCCTTGCGCAGTTTAGCTGGGAAGCCAGCGGCCTCCAGCAGGATAAAAATCACGGTAAACAGAATAAGGAAGGTGTTAGCCAACACGCCACCAAGGCTGTTAAACACATTGGCGACCATTTTCATCACCGCGCCCGGATTCACGTACTCACGCAAAACATCATCGGATACGTCGATCCCTTTAACCTGTAACCAGGCAACCGACTGGTCTACCAGAACCTGCAGCTTATCCTCGTAAAGCGGCATATCCTGATAAAACGCATTGATCGTTCGCCCGACAAAGGTCGCCAGCAGCGTGCCGAATAATAGAAAGCCAACCAGTATCACCATGACCGCCAACATCTGCGGAACACGGTGAGACGTCAGCCAGCGCATGACCGGCGCACTGAGAATGGCGATAAACACCGACAGCAGAAACGGAATCAGAATGCTGGCCGAATTTTTCAGACCGGCAATGACAATCACCAGGGCAGCGGCGATAAGAATGATATTGGTGCCGATGCGAGCATCGTTTTGGTTCATAACAGGCGTCCTTGAATACGTCCTTGAACAGATGGCGCTACGATACCGCACTGTGCCGTTACTCTCTATCTGTGTCTTGCTCCTGCGCTCTGATTACAGGACCAATGAAAATAACCTGCGTTCAGCGCTTGGCACTGTGCGGGACATTATGTAGAATCGCGGCCTCTTCTTTGCGGAAGTGGTGAAATTGGTAGACACGCCAGATTTAGGTTCTGGTGCCGTAAGGTGTGAGAGTTCGAGTCTCTCCTTCCGCACCACTTACTCCTCCTGAGTAAGTGACAACTCTGAAATTCCTTTTACATCACCGTAGAACACCCTGTTTGCATCTTTTTGCTATGCGCTCTATGGTGGCAATTCACGACAAAAAAAGGATTTTCCCATGGCCTTTCCTACCGCAGTAAACGACCAGATCACCGATTCAATCACTCAGGCGAATACTAAAGTTCTTGGCGATGCTCCGGCCATTGCCGTAGGCAACCTCTATCAGGCGACGGCGCAGGCACTGTCTAATGCAGCTCATAACGCTACGAATGCGCAGCAGCAATCGAACGTCATCGCACAGGCAGCGCTGACTCAGGGTGTATCTACGCTTTTAAGCATCGATACCATCAGCACTGGTAAATCACCGGCAACAGCGGCAAAGGACCTCTCTGACGCTACAAAAGCGATGGCTCCGAAAAACGATGCATCCCTGAAAGCAGATCCTCCTGTCGCAACTGAAGCCGCCAAATCTGAAGCTACTGCGATTGAAACTGAAGCGAAGAAACAAGGCGAAAGCCTGCAGGCAAATGCGGAAAAAGAAAAAGACGAGCTTAATAAGAAAATTCAGGACGCGGTGAATTACGCTCTGGAAATTAATCTCGGCTCAGCCACCCGCTTCAACCATGCAGTGCGAGAAGTCATGGATGCTTTTGTGAGTTCGATGCAGGCCATCGCCGAAAGCCAGTATCAGGAATCACTGAACACCATCAAGCTCGCAGCGATTTCAGTCACTTTGCGCGCGATGCTCGATAATCCAGAGCAGGCTGGCAACTACGCCCGCACACTCGAAACGATTCATAACCTCTGAGTGCAGACCTAAGCCCTATCCAGACTTAAGTCGCATTTCGACAACTACCGCTCCCCTTCTGATCAAGCGAACACCCGGCTACAATAGCCGGGTATTTCTGACCGCATAGGCAGCCCATGACTGGCCTCCTGATACTTCTGTTTTTCCTTGTTGCAGGAAGCCTGCTGCAAAGCGAATACGCGCTCCCGGTTCCCGGCTCGATTATCGGTATGTTGCTGCTTCTGGTGTTTTTACTGATTCGCGGGCGCACGCCTGAGTCTCTGTCGCAGGTCAGTAAGACTCTGTCACCGCTACTACCTCTGTTTATTATTCCGGTGAGTGTCGGCATCGTGACGCAGAAAGAGCTACTCGCTGAAAATGGCGTCGCGCTGCTGGTGATTCTGGCGGTCAGTATTATTCCCGGTGCCTTGGTGTGCGCGGCGATAATGCAGGCTGGACGTCGTGGAGGTGACTCATGATAGAGAACATGCTGCACATGCCATTGTTCTGGGCCATGTTGACCATCGCATCCTTTACCATCGGCCAGCACCTCTATCGCCTGTTAGGTAATACAGCCTTTCTGCCACCCATTCTGACCGGCATCATTCTGGTATCGGTTGTGCTGGAGTTCACTGGAATCCCGTTTTCCACCTATATGGAAGGCGGCCAATACCTGCACCTGATGCTCGGGCCAGTGGTTGTGATGTTAGCCGTTCCCCTGTATCAATTTATTCATGCTATGCGTAAAGAGTGGCTGCGCATCAGTCTGGCCATCACCCTCGGCAGCGGAACCACCGTGGCTATCGCGGTTGTTATGGCGCACCTGTGGATCGGTAATGATGCCATTACCGCAACTATGGCGACCAAATCGGTAACGACACCTGTGGCGGTGACCGTCAGCGAACAACTCGGCGGCGTAGGCGCCCTGGCGTCGGCGTTTGTCATCATTACCGGGGTATTCGGGGCGTTGTTTATCCCACCACTACTGAAAAGCGCTAAACTCAATGACCCCAAAGCCATGGGCCTGACTTTAGGTGTCTGCGCCCACGCCATTGGCACCAGCCGGGCACTGGAGCTGGGAACACAGCAGGCTGCCTATTCCGCCATGGCGATGACACTGACTGCCACCCTGCACGCTCTTCTGTTACCGTGGCTGATGTAACCTCACTATTTTTGAAGAACGATCAGAAAAAATTATGAAAAGCGCACTACAGAAACTCTTCGCCCCTATTCTGAATATTTTTGAAAACAGCAAAGAAGAGTACGTGTACAAATCGTCTCATCGCACCATTCTGATTGCTGTTGGTAGCCTCTTCCTGCTGCTGTCAGGTGTCGGTATCTTTGTCGCCATCGCAGCAAGCCAACCGGGCGGAGCCTTTCCGGCGGCCGTATTCGGCATCATTGGTTTCGTATGCATCATTGTCGCGACACTGGGCTCTGACAAAGCCGTGGCTAACATCTGGAAAAACCGCTAAACAGTGGCAACCGCCAAACGTTACCGGCTGGACCGTTTTTTAAGTGTTACTACAGGCACACCGAAACGGTCTGTGCGTGCACTTCTGGCTCAAGGCCGGGTCACCGTAGACGGCGAGACAGCCACTGATATCAATCAGCAGATTGATCCCTTTTCTCTGATTTCCCTCGATGGCACTGAGCTACAGAATCGTACCCGCCGTTATATCCTGCTGCATAAACCAGTAGGTGTTGTCAGCGCCACCAAAGACGAGATTCATCCAACCGTGATTGATGTTTTGCGCGATGGCGGCTTTCCTGAATCTGAACTCGCAGATCTGCACATTGCCGGGCGGCTGGATCTGAATTCGTCCGGACTTCTCCTGCTTACCAACGACAGCGACTGGTCAGAAGCACTCATGGCTCCTGACAAGAAAGTAGCGAAGGTGTATGAAGTTACGCTTGAAAATCCCATCAGCGATGAGTGCGTCATCGCCTTTGAAGAAGGGATTTATTTTCCGTTTGAAGACATCACGACCAAGCCGGCGAAGCTTGAACGACTGACGCCCAACACAGCCCAAGTGACGTTGACCGAGGGCAAGTATCACCAGATCAAGCGCATGTTCGGGCGATTCAGAAACCCGGTGCTGAAATTACATCGAGTGGCGATTGGAGACATCCGGTTGGATGCCTCCCTCGCTTGCGGGCAGTATCGTTTGCTAAAAGCCAAAGAAATCGCTCCGGATCTTTAATATTTATCAATCTGCAGGCGCGGTTTCCTGCAATTCCGGATCTCGCATAATTTCCTGATACCAGTCTGCAATTACAGGGGTTTCATTGCGCCAACCGTTTTCAGG
>JAYNJA010000151.1:0-5501 GCA_038109705.1 Thalassolituus sp.
ACAGATTTGGACGGTTCTTACAGATTTGGACGGTTCTTACAGATTTGGACGGTTCCGACGGGTTTTGACGGTTCCGACGGGGGCGTTGTTTTTGTAGGAGCCGATCAACGTTTTTTGTTATCGGCGAAGAAATAATTGGGTAAGAAACTAATGCTTAATACGAACAAAGTCCTCGCCGATAGCGGCGTCGCATTTGGTACCAGCGGCGCTCGCGGCCTTGTTGAACAATTCACTCCTGATGTCTGTGCGGCTTTCACGCTGGCATTTGTAGATTCTTTAAAAGGCGAATTTACAGTCGAGTCTATGGCGTTGGCGATTGATAACCGCCCAAGCAGCTACGCGATGGCTCAAGCCTGTGCAGCAGCACTTAGTTCAGTAGGCATTACTACTGTTTACTATGGGGTAGTCCCAACCCCTGCTTTGGCTTATGCGGCCATGCAGCGTTCCATACATTGCATCATGGTTACTGGCAGCCATATTCCGTTTGACCGTAACGGCCTTAAGTTTTACCGCCCGGATGGTGAAATTACCAAAGCTGACGAGCAGGCGATTCTGGCGGCAGATGTGAGTTTTGAACCAGTGTCAGAGTTGGCCGAGCTAAATGTCCTGAGCGATGCTGCCGATGAATACGTAGACCGCTATCTGTCACTGTTTGATGGGCCATTCCTGGCTGGTAAACATATTGGTATTTACGAGCACTCAAGCGCCGGACGGGATTTATATCAAGCCTTGTTCGAGAAGCTGGGCGCAAAAGTGACTCCGCTTGAACGTAGCGATCAGTTTGTGCCTATTGATACCGAGGCCGTGTCTGAGGAAGACAAGCAGAAGGCTCTTAACTGGTCAGAAGAGTTTGGTTTTGATGCGATCTTTTCTACCGATGGTGACGGCGATCGCCCATTAGTTGCTGATGAGAAAGGTGTATGGCTGCGTGGCGATATTCTTGGGTTGCTATGTGCAAAACAGCTGGGTGTTGAGGCTCTTGCCATTCCTGTGAGTTGTAACACGTCGGTTGAGGCGTCTGGTGCGTTTAAGCATGTCGAACGTACAAAAATTGGTTCCCCATATGTGATTGCTGAGTTCGATGAGCTGGGTAAGCAGTATGCTTCAGTCGCTGGCTTTGAAGCGAATGGCGGTTTTCTGTTGGGCTCCGATGCGGTGATTAATGGTAAAGCGCTTAAAGCATTACCGACGCGTGATGCTGTATTGCCAGCGATTATGCTGTTGGCAGCTTCAACTGGTGAGAAAACGATTTCTGAATTGGTTGATGAGTGTACGGTGAGGTTTACAGCCAGTGACCGTATTCAGAATTTTGCTACGGAAAAGAGTAAGCAGATTATTGCCAGATATACCGGTGATGAAGATGCTTTGCTTTACCTGCTCGGGTTTCGCGGTATCACCGCTACCGAGGTCGATGTCACTGACGGTTTGCGTATGACCTTGTCAAATGGCCATATCGTGCATTTGCGCCCGTCAGGTAATGCCCCCGAGTTGCGCTGTTATGCCGAATCGTCGTGTACAGAGAACGCGGTTATTCTCGTGAAGCAGTCGCTGTACGCGGTGCAGAATATCGAGCTGTAAACGGTCGCCGTTAGTCAGGTAAACTGGCTGAACGGCTCCTACAAGTTTGGGCGCTCCTAAAGGATTTATCCGTTGCCTTCGTACGATTTTCTTGTTGTTACCTTTCTCTTTGTTGCTGTCGTAGTAATGCTGGCCGCGACGCAATTGCGGCCTGTTGTTATTTTTGGATCGGCCGCTGGTGTCTTGTATGGGACGGGTGTGCTGACCTTAGACGGCGTTGCTCATAATTATGTGAACCCTTCGTTGCTGACGCTTGTGGGGTTGATTCTGCTCTCTGCGGTACTCGAGAAGGTCAGCTTTATCTCTGAGTTGTCGCGTCGCAGTGTTGCGGATGCCAAAAATATTGGCTTTGGTGTTTTTCGCTTAGGCCTTGTTGCTGGGGTGATTTCGTCGTTTCTGAATAACACAGCAGTGGTTGCAACTCTGATGGGTGGCTTGCGTAGGCAGGCGTCGTTGCCGGTGTCTCGCTTTTTGGTGCCTTTGTCGTACGCCTCGATTGCCGGCGGTATGATGACGTTGGTTGGCACCAGCACTAACCTGATTGTGAATAGTTTTGTTGAAGAGTCTGGTCATGAGGCCTTTGGCTTTTTTGATTTCTCTTTAATTGGCCTGCCCGTGTTTATCGCTGTATTGTTGATTTTGTCGTTGGTTTCTCATCGTTGTCTGCCTACCCGGTTTTTGAATGCCCGCGCATCGGATCGTCGTGAGTATCTGTTCGAGCGGGTAGTGTTGGCTGAGTCGGCTTTGGTGGGCCGCACTATTCATGAAAATGGTCTGCGCCAGCTTGAGAATATGTTTTTGGTTGAGGTGGTACGTAACAAGCGTGCCCATACACCCGTTGCCCCTGATTTTGAATTGCAGCAGGGCGATATGTTGGTGTTTTCTGGTGACCCGGCGTATGAACATATTTTTCAGAAGTTTGATGGCCTGGGCGTGCCAGGTGGTGACCAGCATATGATGGCCGACGGCGCGCCGCTTGTTGAGTTGGTTGTGTCGCCAACGTCGTCGATGGTCGGTTATAGCCTGAAGGCCAGTGAGTTCCGGTCTCGCTTTGATGCCGCTGTGATCGCGATTCGCCGGGGCAGTAAAAACATTCGTGGCAAGCTCGGCGAGCATGTACTTCATGCGGGCGATAGCCTGTTGGTTGCAACGGGGCCTCGCTTTGATAAGTGCACAGATCTGAGCCGCGAATTTATTACCATGGCAGGTATTGAGCGCCGTCAGCCACTTAATTTTGGCGCGAGTGCCCTCGTGATGTTTGGGTTTGTATTGGTAGTCACGTTGTCTGTGCTGGATCTGGTGCCCTTACTGAAGGGGCTGCTGGTGTTGTTGGCAGCAACGCTGGCGGTTGGCCTGGTGACAACACAGGAGCTGAAGTCTCGCTTTCCGTTTGAGCTGATTATCGTGGTGGGTGGCGCGCTTGCCCTGGCTAAGGCGATGTTTGATGTGGGTCTTGCGGCGATGCTGGCTGGTGCCGTAAATAGTGCAGTGGGAGGCATGGGCCCATTTGCAGCTCTGATAGCTATCTACGTTGTTACCTGGCTGGTCACAGAGTTGGTCACAAATAACGCCGCCGCTGCGCTGATGTTCCCGGTGGCGTATGCAACCGCTGAAGGCCTGGGGGTTAGCCCATATCCTTTCTTTATGGCTTTGGCGTTTGCGGCGAGTGCGAGCTTTCTCTCACCTTATGGCTACCAGACCAACCTGATGGTTTACAGCGCCGGTAATTATCAGCTTAAAGATTATCTCAAGGCGGGCTTGCCGGTGCTGATAGGTTACAGCGCGGTGGCTTTGGCGATGATTCCGGTGGTGTTTCCGTTTTGAGGCATTTCGCGCCGGAGCAGAATCCGGGAGCAATGTTTGTACGCTCGCTCGATGGTGATATCATCGCTCCAATTATTTTTACTGATGTTCAGGATTGATTTGTCATGAAGATTGCTATCGCCGGTACCGGCTACGTTGGTTTGTCTAACGCCATGCTTCTGGCACAACACAATGAAGTGGTTGCCGTAGATATCGTACCGGAGAAGGTCGATATGCTTAACGATAAGCAATCACCGATCGTCGACGCTGAAATTGAAGACTTTCTCGCCAATCGTGAGATCAACTTCCGTGCAACGCTGGATAAAGAAGAAGCGTACAAAGGTGCTCGCTTTGTTGTTATTGCGACGCCAACCGACTACGACCCGGTGACGAACTACTTTAATACCCGCTCCGTAGAAAGCGTGATTGCGGATGTTAAGGCGATTAACCCTGATGCGGTGATGGTGATTAAGTCGACCATTCCTGTGGGCTATACCCAGAAGCTGAAAGAAGATACTCAATGCGAAAACCTGATCTTTTCGCCTGAGTTCCTGCGCGAAGGTAAAGCCCTGTACGACAACCTGTACCCAAGCCGCATTATTGTTGGCGAGCAGTCTGAGCGTGCGAAGGAGTTTGCTGATCTGTTGGTGCAGGGCGCGGTAAAAAAAGATATTCCGGTTCTGTTCACTGACTCGACCGAAGCGGAAGCGGTGAAGTTGTTCTCAAACACCTACCTGGCGATGCGTGTTGCCTACTTTAACGAGCTGGATTCTTACGCCGAGACTCATGGCCTGAATGCCCGCCAGATTATCGAAGGCGTTGGTCTTGACCCCCGTATCGGTAACCACTACAACAACCCGTCGTTCGGTTACGGGGGTTACTGCCTGCCTAAAGATACCAAGCAGCTGCTGGCGAACTTTGAAGATGTACCGAGTAACATCATTCGCGCCATTGTGGATGCAAACAGCACCCGTAAGGATTTCATTGCGGATTCTGTGATTCGTAAGAACCCGAAGGTTGTGGGTATTTACCGCCTGGTGATGAAGTCGGGTTCGGATAACTTCCGTGCTTCGGCCATTCAGGGGGTGATGAAACGGATTAAGGCGAAGGGTATCGAGGTTGTAGTGTATGAACCGGTACTGGAAGAAGACGATTTCTTCAATTCGCGGGTAGTGAATGACCTGGAAGAGTTTAAGAAGATCTCTGATGTGATTATTGCCAACCGTCTGTCGGATGATATTAAAGACGTTGCCGATAAGGTGTACACGCGGGATCTGTTTGGCGCTGACTAACTGGCGGTGGTTTCGCCGTTAGCCAGGCAAGCTGGCTGAACGGCTCCTACAGGTTAACGGCTCCTGTTATTTTGTAGGAGCCGATCAACGCTTTTTGTTATCGGCGATTTCTAAAACATGGATGTTTTATGTACAAAATTTCTCACCACGGTGCCGTTAACGGCGTTACCGGTTCTTGTCATCGTCTGACGCTCGACTCGGGCGATGCCATTCTCATCGACTGCGGTATGTTTCAGGGGGCTGAATCGGAACCCCTGGAAGAGGGCGAGTCGCCCATCAACTTCGATATTTCCAATGTTCGGGCCTTAGTAGTCACTCACTGTCATATCGACCATGTGGGGCGTATCCCGTACCTTTTGGCTGCAGGTTTCAAAGGCCCCATTTACGCTACTGAAGCGACTGCGCAGTTGCTGCCACTGGTGCTTGAAGATGCCCTGAAGGTGGGGGTAACCCGCGACGAGGCTCTGATTAATACCTTTCTACGCTTGCTGGCCAAGCAATTGGTACCGGTGCCGTTTAAGCAATGGTTTCAGCCTGCAGAGATCGCTGGCCTGAAGCTGAAGTTTCAGCGAGCGGGGCATATTCTGGGCTCGGCCTATGTTGAATGTGCTGTGGGCCAATCGTTACGTAGTTCGAAACGTGTTGTCTTTTCTGGTGACCTTGGGGCGCCTTATTCGCCCTTGTTGCCGGCCCCAAAGTCGCCTTACCGCTGTGATGATCTGGTAATTGAAAGCACCTACGGCGATAAGTGTCATGAGGGGCGTCGTACCCGTCGCCAGCAGTTGCAGAAAACCATTGAACGTTGCCTGAAAAACCGTGGGGCGGTGT
>JAYNJA010000151.1:5511-7086 GCA_038109705.1 Thalassolituus sp.
AGATTGAAGAGATTATTCATCGAGTGACGAATAAAGAGCCAGATTCAGCGAAAGCGAAGCTCTGGGGGGATCTCGATATTATTGTGGATTCTCCGCTCGCCGCTGAGTTTACCGCGCATTACCGTTCGCTTAAGCAGCTTTGGGATGCGGAGGCTCGCCAGCGGGTGCGGGCAGGGCGGCACCCGTTATCGTTCGAGCAACTGACGACGATTCATTCTCATCAGGAGCATATGAATACGGTGCGTTATCTGGCGCAAAGCGGTAAGCCGAGTATTGTTATTGCCGCAAGTGGAATGTGCGCTGGCGGCCGGATAATGAATTATCTTCAGGCGTTGCTTCCGGATGAGCGTACAGACGTAGTGTTTGTTGGTTATCAGGCCATTGGGACACCCGGGCGGGATATTCAGAAGTACGGCCCTCGGGGTGGTTATGTCTATCTGGATAACAAGCGGATTGATATCAGGGCGGGTGTTTACTCCCTCTCGGGGTATAGCGCTCACGCCGATCAGAAAGATTTGCTCAATTTTATTAAGCGTATGCGCCATCGTCCCCAAACTGTACGCATTGTCCATGGTGACGATGATGCAAAGCGGGTTCTGAAGGGGAAGGTGGAGCAGCAGTTCCAGGTTCCATCGGTACTGATACCCGTGTAAGTCATTTTTCTTTCATATGGGTGTGAGACTATTTACGCCTTAGTGTATGGTTCATTCAGGACAAAGTTGGTCTTTTCCTTACTAAAACTAAGGAAAGACAGTAGAGCTTTTGTTGTCGGGCATGGACACTTTGGGAAACTGGTCACATAATTGCCAGCTATATGCAGCCTATAAGCCTTAAATGGCACAATACGACATAAGTATTAAGGCTGAAGAAGACTGTCGCGCAATGACAGTCTGGGGCAGCTTTCAGAGGCGAACAGGATGAAACAAGGACTGATCCGCTCAAACGAGAATACGTTCGGCGTTGTCTATCGCGTTATCGATCTATCAATCATTCTTATGACACTGCTTGTGTCGATCATGGCTTTTGGCATTCAACCGCATCCTGGTTATTTAACGGCGGGTTTGCTGGGGGCGATTGCATACCTGTTGGTTGCTGAGTCACTGGAGGTGTATCGCTCGTGGCGGGGGGCGTCTTCGGTCAGGATGCTCACCGTAACATCATCGGCATGGGTGCTTGTAACTACAGGTATGCTGGTATTGGCGTTTTTTGCCAAGATTTCTGAAGATTATTCGCGCCTGGTGATGGGCTCGTGGATGTTAGGTGCTCTGGTGTTATTGAGTACCTGGCGTATGCTGCTTCTTCAGTTTCTTCGTACGATTCGCCTTCGCGGTTACAACACCCGTCGTGTCGCTATTGTGGGTGTCAATGACGCGGCGATTGAAATGCGTCGCCAGATTGAACGTAGCCCGGAGTTAGGTTTTCAGTTCTGGGGCTTTTTTGACGACCGCTCCGATGAACGGATTCTTGAAGCGCACCCAGACGCCGAGCTGATGGGTACGATTAATGAGCTGATCCAGATGACTCAGGAAGGCAAATTCCAGGTTATTTTTATTGCGCTGCCTCTTAAGGCCCAGA
>JAYNJA010000152.1:0-1162 GCA_038109705.1 Thalassolituus sp.
CACTTATTGACCGTTATTACGACGAAGAGCGCGAACTGCGCGAGAAAGAACTGTCTCTGGCAGAACTGACTCTGCGCCTCGACGCCAACGACCTGGCCCTGCTGGGCATGATTTCACGCCGCTTCCGTAAAGGCCGCGAAGTAGTCGCTCAGGAAGTACTGTCCAGCGCACTGGTTGACCTGTTCAGCCGCATTGAGCCTGGCGAACGTAAACTGATGGCCCGTGATGCCGATGATGCCGCCAAAGGTATCGCCGACAGCATTGCTGAAGATAACGGCATCATGAACGCCGAATTCCGCAGTGGTTATTGGGCACAGCAGGAGCGTAATATCGTAAAAGCTGAAAAAGCCCGCGAGAAAGCCCTGAAAGCCGCAGAGAAAGACCAGGAAAAACAGCAGATGAGCCAGCCGTCTCAGACTGAAGAAAAGTTGCTAGAAGAGACCTCTACGCCAGATCTTGAAGAAGATAGCGTGCATTACCCTGAAACCAGCGCTATTGAAAAAGCGCCAGCCGCACTTGAAACTCAGGTCGAGGCAGCCAACGAACAGGAAGCCGCCGAAGAAGAACGAGCTTCTGCGGCTGAGTAATATTTTTAACGGTCCCGGCTGGCGACTGCTATTTACGCCAGATTTTGAGTTCTCTGAACTCTCCGGGGCCGGCTTGCATCCAGAGCAATTCGTTCTGATCTGAAAAGACGAAACGATTACCCAACAGAAAGCCTTCGCGGCGACGACCCGATACCGTCGCCGATGCATGTCTGCCCTGTTTGCGGACAGTATCAGCCATGTCTTCAGGCAAGAGATCCATACCTTGTCTCCAGTCCCATCGTCAGTAGCAGTGTCGGGCAGGTACAAACCTGACTCCAACAGAGCCGTTATAGACGCCGGGCGTGACAGTTTTGTGTCAACGTCCGGTTGCTCTCACACTGCCATGAATTACAATGTGCCGCCCCAGCCACCATTCGTCAATCGGGAAAGCAAACAATGGCCATAAACTGGTTCCCAGGTCACATGAACAAGGCGCGTCGCAAAATCAGCGAAGCGATGCCTGAAATTGATCTGGTCATTGAGGTGCTTGATGCACGTCTGCCCTACTCAAGTACCAATCCGCTGGTCGATCAGCTACGCCGCGACAAGCCCTGTATCAAGGTACTGAACAAGGC
>JAYNJA010000152.1:1172-1815 GCA_038109705.1 Thalassolituus sp.
TTTCAGATCAGGACAACACCACCGCCCTGCCGTTAGTTGCGGAAGACCGTAAGCAGGTGAAGCAGCTGATTAACATGGCCAAGAAGGTTGGTCAGGATCAACTCGATAAGAAACGTGCTGTCCGGGTGATGATCATGGGTATTCCGAATGTGGGTAAATCCACGCTGATCAACGCCCTTGCTGGCCGTTATGTTGCCCGCACCGGCAATGAGCCTGCGGTAACGAAGGCCAATCAGATGATCGACTTGAAGAATGGCATCATCCTGTCTGACACACCGGGGATTCTCTGGCCGAAGTTTGAGAACCCCCAGTGTGGTTATCGCCTGGCAGCAAGCGGGGCCGTAAAAGACACGGCCATAGAGTACACTGAGATTGCAATGTTCGCCCTGGACTACCTCAAAGAGGCTTATCCGAGAGAGCTGACAGATCGCTTCAAGCTCAAAGACATGCCTGAAACAGCCGAACTGCTGCTGAACACGATTGCAGCTAAACGTGGCTGTCTGCGTGCCGGCGGTATTGCCGATCTGCACAAGGCATCAGAAATTATTCTGCACGAGCTGCGCGCGGGGAAAATTGGCCGCATTTCGATGGAAACCCCAGAGATGGCAGAGGCAGAGTTGGCGGAAGTTGAACGTCTTCGTAT
>JAYNJA010000152.1:1825-7052 GCA_038109705.1 Thalassolituus sp.
AAAGCTGCTGAAAAGGCAAGACGCAGTGGCGTGCGCCCGCCTCGCAATGATCAGGGCCAAGATAAGGATCAAGGCCAGGATCAAGAACCTTCAGAATAAAACTGAACACCCAGAAATAAAAAAGGCCGTCATCAGACGGCCTCTCCACCAATGCGCTCATGCACCTGAATGAAGGTATTCCACGCAGGATCTTCATCCGCGACAATCTCGATCGGGTAAAGCCCACTGTCGGTCGGGATTGTCTCAAGCCCGGCTTTTAATTGATCCAGATCCCTGCTGTAGATGATCCATTGATTGATCCCATCGTGGGTAATCATCATAACGACAACAGAATCTTCTTCTGGCTCTAAACGCGCCTGCAATTGCTCGGTGAAGGCGACAATCCTGGCCTGCTCTTCCGTTGCGGGATAGCCAGTACTTTCATCGCGACTGCTGGCATGCCAGGCGATCTGGACACAAATGCTGTAAAGACCAGAATCTTTAGCAAGCCCCCAGTCTTCGCGAAACTGAATACTGATCGGCTTTTCCTGCAGACTACCACCTGCCCGCACCCAACGGTTATTCACCAGCATGGCGTGTTCCTTGTTTATAGCAATGTTATTGTTACCCTCAGCCTAACGGATCGCTGGGGAATTGCCAATCAGGCGCTGCCGCAGCCATCCAGCTGATTCAATGGAACTTTGAGGTAACTCACACCATTATCCTCAGGCTCGGGAAAATCTCCGGCACGGATATTGATCTGCAATGACGGCAGAATCAGACGCGGCATTTCCAACCCGCTGTCCCGCTTATTGCGCATTTCAATAAACTCATCACGGGTTTTACCCGCACCAACGTGAATATTATCTTTGCGTTGTTCACCAACCGTCACCGAGCTTTTTTTCTCGCGCTCAGTCGGCGGATAGTCATGGCACAGGTGTAAAACTACATCGTCACCCAGGGCAAGCAGCTTCTGCACTGAATCGTACAATGTACCTGCGTCACCTCCCGGGAAGTCACAGCGTGCAGTACCTACATCCGGCATAAACAATGTGTCGCCGACGAAGACATCTTTGCCTTCAACTATGTAGCTTGAGCACGCCGGAGTATGACCTGGCGTTGCCATGCTGCGGATTCGGGTTTCCCCGAGGGTCATCTCTTCCCCTTCGGCAAACAGAATATCGAACTGGTGGCCATCAGGAACGAAACGCGGGCCTTCATTAAAAATACCGGCAAACACTTTCTGGATACCGGTAATACGATTACCGATGACGATTTTTGCGCCGGTTTTCTCACGAATGTACGCACCCGAGGTCAGGTGATCGGCATGGGCGTGAGTTTCGAAAACGTATTTCAGGCTCAGTCCCTCGCGCTCAATATCGGCAAGAATTTTATCCACTGAGTCAGTATCTGTGCGCCCTGCTTTAGGGTCGTAATCCATCACTGGGTCGATTACTGCACACTGCTTAGTCGCCAGGTCGGTCAACAGGTGGGTGAATGTCGATGTATCTTCGTGGAGGTAGCTCCGGATTGTGTATGTCATTCCTCAAACCTCTTATTCAGCAGATCAATTTAACCGAGCAATTCAACTGGCCAAAATCATTATATTAGAATATTCTTATTTGGCAATATTCAAAAACACACATAAGGGGAACGTGTATGCCAGAAGCCTTTGAGCAGGATATGTCAGATAGCCGCGCTAATGCCGTTCGTCTGTTAAAAGCGATGGCGAATGAGCATCGGCTCAATATTCTCTGCGCCTTACGTACTGGAGAAACGTCCGTATCTCAACTGTGCGACCGTCTTCCTCTGAGTCAGTCAGCCATGTCACAACATCTGGCCTGGCTTCGGAATGAGCATCTGGTGACGTGCCGTCGTGAAGCCCAATGCATGCTCTATCGCCTGAGCGATGACAGAGCCGCCGCCGTTATCGAACTCCTTAGCCGCCTTTATGGCCCGGTCAGTAATGAAGTTCACTAATACTCTGCTGCCGTTTCGTCGCGACTTCATTATTCCGGATATGATTGCGGGGCTGATTGTCGCCATCATGCTGGTACCCCAGGCCGTTGCTTATGCGTTTCTGGCAGGGCTGCCCCCACAGGCGGGACTGTTTGCATCGCTTCTGCCCTTGTTAGCGTACGCAGCTCTCGGTACCAGCCCGACGCTTGCTGTCGGCCCGGTTGCGATCATCTCACTGATGACATTGAGTTCACTCACTGGCGTCGTGGCTCCGGATAACAGTGATTACCCGGCTTATGCTGCACTGCTCGCAGGCATGACGGCCACCTGGCTGTTTATTTTCTTTATTGCCGGATTGGGTTCCTGGACCTCTTTTATCAGCCATTCTGTAATTTCCGGCTTCACCAGCGCGGCCGCCATCGTCATTATCATCAGTCAGTTGAAGTACTTCACCGCCCTTGATATCCCGCGTGGCGGTGCAGGCTGGGAACCACTGGTGTTCACTGCGGAGCACTGGAAAGACGCGGACAGCCTTCCTTTTATCATCGGCCTGCTGGGTATCGCCCTGCTTATTTTCTGGCAACGCATTGTCCCTCGCGTGACTTATCGACTGCCGATTCACTCTACGCTGGGTACTTTATTGAACCGCGCCGGCCCGTTAGTGCTTATCAGCTCTGGCATTGTCATGACGCTAATGTTCAATATGGATCTGCGCACTGTGGGCGCAGTTCCGACGGGTTTGCCCGATTTTTCTATCCCGGATGTGATGAATCTGAACTGGCAGGCGCTTCTTCTGCCATCGGCGATTCTGGCGCTGATTATTTTTCTCGAAAGTCTGTCGATTGCTAACACCATGGGACGCGAGCAACACGTCAGGGTGAAGCCTAATCAGGAGATTCTGGCCTTAGGTGCTGCGAACGCTGCAGCTGCCATTACTCAGGCTATGCCTGTAGCCGGCGGCTTTGGCCGAAGCATGGTGATGATTTCTGCGGGTGCCCGCTCGCAGCTTGCCTCTGTTTTCACCTTTGGTTTTATGGCCTTTGTCTGCCTTGTTGCGGGCAGCTGGTTTGAGCATTTACCGGTGGCTGCACTGGGCGTGATTATCGTGGTCGCTACCTGGCCCCTGTTTCGCTGGCAGGACGGCTGGAACGCCTGGAAATTCCAGCGCGGTGACGGCCTGGTGTGGCTCATTACCTTTGCCGGTGTGCTGGCAATGGATGCTGAATCCGGCATCATTGCAGGCGTGACGCTGTCACTAATTATCTATCTGCGCCGCACCAGTCAGCCGCATATTGCCGAGATCGGCCGCATTCACAACACCGAACTATTCCGCAATGTGCTGCGTCACAAAACCGAGCGGGTGCCGGATGTAATGCTGATCAGAGTCGATGAGAACCTCTATTTTGCCAACAGCGACTATCTGGTCGACTACGTACTTAATCGCATCAACCAGCAGGAAGAAAGCATCAGTCATGTCGTACTGGTTGGTAGTGCCATAAATCATATCGACTATTCAGGGCTCGAAGCTCTGGAACTGCTGCATGAAAATCTGGCCGAACAGAATATCCAGCTTCATCTGGCTGAATTTAAAGGCCCCGTGATGGATCAGCTGGAAAATACTCATCTGTTAGAGAAAATAGCCCCCGGACGCTCGTTTTTTACGATTCCGGATGCACTTCAGGCTTTGTCGCCGGAATACAGCAAACCACCGGAGGACGGTAGCGATGACTTCTACACCATATAAAACAGCAGATACCGACCGCGCAGATTCACCCACCCGCGAAAATAATGAACGCTTTCAGTTCAGTAAACATCGCGGCGGACCTGTATTCCGTGTCCGCTATCAGGAAGGTAACGCAAGACCTTCCTGTCCGCTTACACCCAATGATCAACCTGGCTGCGACCGCTGATCCGCCTTCAGAAACGCACATAGTTTCAGTATCATGACAACTCTGACATCAGCCCTGTTCCGGAATACCTATGCCTGAGCTCTACATTTACCTTCTGGTCGCTGCCATCTTAATCGTCGTCCCGCTCTCAGGATACGCATGGCATCTGACGCGCAAAGTCAAAGACATGGAAGAACAGGCCGAGCGGGATGAAGCTGAGGCAGAACTTAACCTGCGTAACTACCAGCAGGAACTTATTTCTGATATCCGCTTTGTCGCACGTTCAGTAGTCCAGCAACAATGTGATATCACCGAAGGGGTTATGCGATTGCACTACCTGATCGGCGGCCTTGATCCGGACGTCTGGAGTCTTCCAGAACTCGAAAGCCTGAAAGAGCATCATGATGCCACGCGTAACATGCCTATCCTTGATGCTTATAAAGCTCTGAGCAAAAAAGAACAGTTCCGCCTTGATACTCAACGCCTGCAACTTGAAGCCGAAAACAAAGCATCGATAGAGCGAGCCCTGATCTGGTTAAGCGATTACCACTTTCCACAGGTCACCTTACTACAATAGATGACTCAAATGAGCCAGAATTGGCTGAAATACGGCCAGTTGGCCGGGCAATGTGACGTATTACCCATCTGGTTTGCTGTGCAATGGAACCTTCCTCTAGTATCTGGTTCATACCGCAATTCAGTCTTATCAGGAAGTTCCGCACATGAACCGCGTATTCGCCACAGCTGCTACATTTTTGACCGCCACAGGCCTCTCGTTATCGGCATCAGCCGACTGGGTACTTAGCCCGGATTCGAGCGTGCGTTTTACCAGTACGAAAAACACCGATAAAACTGAAGTTCACGAATTTACGACGATTGACGGTGCGGTCACTCCAGCGGGCGAAGCCGAAATTACCATCGGGCTGGCGAGTGTCGAAACCGGCATTCCTATCCGCAACGAACGCATGACCTCGATGCTTTTCAATACCGATCGTTACACCACCGCAACGATCAGCAGTAAATTACCTGAAACCCTGATGACCTCAGTTAAAAATGGTGAAACTCTGATTTCTACCATACCGCTGACTGTTTCCCTGCACGGTAAGCAGCAAACCTTAGAAGCTGAGATCCTTGCAACTCAGGCAGCGGATGGTCACGTACTTGTGATTTCCCGAGCGCCGATTCTGGTAAAAGCAGAAAGTTTTGGCTTATCAGCGGGTATTGAATCCCTGCGTGAGATCGCAGGTCTGGAAAGAATTTCTCACACGGTACCGGTGAACTTCACCCTGCTGTTCACCGAATCCGAGTAAGATTGCCGTGTAGTTGATGCATCAGCTGTTTGAAGCGTCAGATATTTGATGCATCCAGGAACAGATCCCTTACGGATGTTTTAGCCTGAT
>JAYNJA010000153.1:0-4484 GCA_038109705.1 Thalassolituus sp.
GCTACCTCCGAGACTCGGAAGTAACCGGTGTCTATGCTTCGGGCACTGCCAGGGCACAATCTAACTACATTGGTGGCATTGCTGGTGCTGCGTCAAATACGTTATTGCTGCGTGTACAGAGTGCGGTAGCTGTTGACGGTGTCAGTAACGTGGGCGGCATAATCGGACGCGTTGATTCTACTTCACCCACTATGGAAGTGCTCGCCACGGGCGTGGTCAACGGCGGAGGCACTGTTGGCGGTATCGTCGGGTATGTTAGTGGCTATGATATTTCAGACAGCGATTGGGCAACCGATACAACGGGTCAGAGTAATAGTTTAAGATCCGGTACGACCTATAACTATCTGGGTGCGACACTGGCGCAGCTACAGTGCCCGCTCACAGGGGATGACACTGCCTGTAACCCAGATACCATTCTCTATGCTGGCTGGAGCCCGGACCATTGGGATTTTGGTAGTGAAAACCAGCTTCCAGGCCTGATTATCGGGGACATGATCGTGCGCGATAGCGACGGTGATGGCACTCTGGATGTGAATACGCCGCCTTCTGTCAGCCTGCGTTTACTGCAAGGCGGTGAGGAAGAGTCGACGATTGTTGAGGGCATGGGAGACGTTACTCTCGAAGCGTTAGTTACGAACCTGGATGAATCAGAGCGTTATAAATTAACCTGGGCTCTTGAGGGAATATCTGAATCCATAGAGCTCGGTGATACTGTCACCTTTAAACCGGACAATCTGCCTGCTGGCGACTACACGCTCAGTGTTACTGTGACCGACAGTGGTTACCCACAAATGAGCGATACAGCCGAGATGGTTGTTCGTGTGATTTCTAATGTTACAGAGCCGAATATTACTGAGCCTGAGGAAACTCCAGATAATGCGCAGCCCCAAGAAACTCCAGATATTTCACAAGCCCCAGCCAAGAAGAAAAAAGGCGGTGGTGGTTCTCTGCAATGGTGGCTGTTGCTGCTGGCGGCGGGGTTAATCCGCCGCCCAGCACGGTTTGCGGTGTAAGCCTCTTATGTGATCAACACTTAAATCCCCCGCAGGGCAACCTGCGGGGGATTTTTGTTTCTCTTCAGACCACTGTTCTGCATTGTGTGAGGGGAGTGCGTTTATCGTCTGCGTCATCTGACGTAGGCGTCGAGCTATTGGCTTACATCTTGCTCCTTCCGTCGAAGCAATTTACCAATATTTCAGGAGTAGGCTGGTTTGAACGCGCTGGAAGCGGTGCCACTGACCCGAACCGGGTGGCAGGCAAATATGAACATCGGGCTGGAGAAGCGTGCCGAACGGACGGTTCTTGCCGACCTTACGCACAGCGGCCCTCTGCGTGTTCAGCGCCCCTTCTATCCTGAGGGCGATACCTGTCATATCTATCTTCTGCATCCGCCTGGCGGCGTGGTCGGCGGCGATGGTATTCATCTGAATGTCGAAAGCCGTCAACAGGGGCATGGTCTGATTACCACTCCTGGTGCAACTAAGTTCTATTTGAGTGCAGGGCCAACCGCTGAAGTGAGTCAGATGCTTCATATTAGTGCAGGCTCTGCACTGGAATGGTTCCCGCAGGAAAATATCTTCTTCACTGGCTCTAAGGTTCGGATGAACACCCTGGTTGATCTCGATGACGATGCCACTTTTATGGGTTGGGAGATCAGTTGCTTTGGTCGCCCCGTGAATAATGAGCGTTTTCTGCGTGGCCGGGTCGATGCGAAGTTTTCGGTACGTCGTAATGGCCTGCCGCTGCTGACAGATTTTCTGCGTGTGCACGATGCAAGCCACTTAAGTGCCGCTGCCGGTATGCGCGATTACCCTATGCAGGGTCTGTTTATCGCCACTGGTGCGACCGAACACCTGTTAGAACAGAGCCGCGAAATTCTTGAGCAGGCGATGAATAAACTGCCTGAGAAAATTCCGGCGGGTATCACCTTACTGGATGACCTGTTGGTGCTGCGTGTTCTCGGGCATTCTACTGAAAAAATACAATCACTTATGATTCCGGTGTGGCAGATGCTGCGCCAGGAAATTCTGAATAAAGATGCGGTCATTCCCCGTATCTGGAACACCTGACGGAATAAGTTATGGAACTCACACCAAGAGAGAAAGACAAGCTGCTGATTTTTACCGCTGCATTACTGGCTGAACGCCGTAAAGAACGCGGTTTAAAACTGAACTATCCGGAAGCTGTGGCCTTTATTACTGCTGCGATTATGGAAGGTGCGCGCGATGGTCGTACCGTGTCTGACCTGATGGGTTATGGCCGTACCTTGCTGACCCGCGATGATGTGATGGAAGGCGTGGCCGATATGATTCACGAAGTTCAGGTCGAAGCGACGTTCCCAGACGGCACCAAGCTTGTCACCGTACACACCCCAGTGATCTGATCAGGAGCTGACTATGATACCCGGCGAAATTATAACCGCAGACGGTGACATCACCCTGAACGAAGGGCGTACCACCATCGAAATTGAAGTCGCGAATACGGGCGACCGCCCGATTCAGGTGGGCTCTCATTATCATTTTTACGAGACCAATAATGCACTGACGTTTGACCGCGAAAAAACCCGCGGCTTCCGCCTGAATATTCCGGCAGGCACGGCGGTGCGTATTGAGCCAGGGCAGACGCGCACGGTAGAACTGGTCGAGTACGCCGGTGCCCGTAAAGTGTATGGATTCCAGAATAAAGTAATGGGTGATCTCTGATGAGCGAGAGCAAAAAAACAATCAGCCGTCGTGCCTATGCCGATATGTTTGGCCCGACCGTGGGCGACCGTATGCGTCTGGCGGATACCGAACTCTGGATCGAAATCGAAAAAGACTACACGCTCTACGGCGATGAAGTGAAATTCGGCGGCGGTAAAGTTATCCGTGATGGCATGGGCCAGTCGCAGAGTGTGTCTGCCAAGGTCATGGACTGCGTAATTACCAACGCCACCATTATTGATCACACAGGAATTATTAAAGCCGATATCGGTATTAAGGAAGGGCGCATCGCTGCCATTGGTAAAGCGGGCAACCCGGACGTTCAGGATGGCGTAACCATGGAAGTCGGCCCCGGTACTGATGTGATTGCCGGTGAAGGCAAAATCATTACCGCCGGTGGTATCGACTCGCATATTCACTTTATCTGCCCACAGCAGATTGAAGAGGCGCTGGCCTCGGGTATTACCACCATGCTCGGTGGTGGTACAGGTCCAACCACAGGCACCAACGCTACGACCGTAACACCGGGCCCGTGGAATATGGCGCGTATGCTGGAAGCCGCAGATGAATTCCCGATGAATCTGGGCTTTCTGGGTAAGGGCAACGCAAGCCTGCCAGAAGGTCTGCGTGAACAAATTGCGGCCGGTGCGATTGGCCTGAAGCTTCACGAAGATTGGGGAACGACGCCAGCCACAATTGATTGCGCATTAACCGTCGCGGAAGAAACCGATACTCAGGTGGCGATTCATACCGACACCCTGAACGAATCCGGTTTTGTTGAAGACACTATTGCCGCATTTAAAGGCCGCACGATTCACACCTACCACACCGAAGGTGCGGGCGGTGGCCATGCGCCGGATATTATTAAAGCGGCGGGCCTGCCTAATGTGTTGCCGTCGTCGACTAACCCTACGCGCCCGTACACCGTAAATACCGCTGACGAACACCTCGACATGCTGATGGTGTGTCACCACCTTGATCCGAGCATTCCGGAAGACGTGGCTTTTGCTGAATCACGCATTCGTCGCGAGACCATCGCTGCAGAAGATATTCTGCATGATCTTGGTGCCTTCTCTATGATCTCGTCGGATTCACAGGCGATGGGGCGTGTGGGCGAAGTGGTTACGCGTACGTGGCAGACGGCGCACAAAATGAAAGTGCAGCGTGGTAACCTGCCGGAAGATCCGGAAACCCACGATAACTTCCGGGTAAAACGCTACGTTGCTAAATACACCATCAACCCAGCGATTGCGCACGGTATGTCGCATGAAATCGGTTCGGTTGAAGTCGGAAAACTTGCTGACCTGGTAGTCTGGAGCCCGGCATTTTTTGGTGTAAAACCCGATCTGATTTTAAAGGGCGGATTTATTGCCATGGCGAAGATGGGTGACCCGAATGCGTCTATTCCTACGCCACAGCCGGTGCATTATCGCCCGATGTTTGGTTCTTACGGTAAGACCCGTAACGCAACCAGCATGACGTTTATTTCGCAGGCGGCGCTGGATGCCGGTGTGCCAGAAAAACTCGGCCTTAAGAATCTGATCGGTGTGGTGAAAGGCTGCCGCACGGCAACCAAAGCCGATATGGTATTGAACGACTGGCAGCCGGATATTTCGGTTGATCCACAGACATATGAAGTGCGTGCGAATGGTGAATTGCTGACCTGTGAGCCGGCGGAAGTATTGCCAATGGCGCAACGTTACTTTCTTTTTTAAGTACAGGCGCAGCCGCTTTGTTCTAAAAAGCTTTTTAAAATGAAGAACAACATGATTGAACTGATTA
>JAYNJA010000153.1:4494-7043 GCA_038109705.1 Thalassolituus sp.
TTAAAAAATTAACCGCTCACGAAGTGTCGCACGCAGATTTATCAGCAGCGAAAACACTGAGCCTGCCGATTGATGCGCGCATCAAAAGCCGCCAGCGAGCGACTCTTAACGACGGCACTGAAGCCGGCTTGTTTTTAGAGCGCGGTACGCTACTGCGTGGTGGCGATGTGATTACCGACGGCCAGGGTACGCTGGTGGTTATTAAGGCGGCAGACGAAACGGTATCGACTGTACGCTGTGCTGACCCTCTGTTGCTGGCGAAGATTGCATACCACCTCGGTAATCGTCATGTGCCGCTGCAGATTGAATCGGGCTGGCTGCGTTTTCAGCATGACCACGTGCTTGAAGATATGGTGCGCCAGTTACCGGGTGCGGCAGAAGCCGCTGAAGTGATTTGTGAGCAGGCACCGTTTGAGCCTGAGTCGGGGGCGTATCAGCAGGGCGGTGGTCATCACCATCATGGGCATTCACATGATCACGATCATTCGCACGAACATACACACGAGCATTCGCACGGTCATTCTCATTAAGGGCCAGAGCGAATGAACGAGAAGATTTTACGGAGAACTACCATGAAAAAAATTATTACTGCTGCAGTAGCAACCGCTTTCTCAACCACTGCTACGGCACACGAAGGTGATCACGCGGGTGAATCCCTCGGTGGCCTGGTGCATCACTCGCTGTTTGATGCTGACCACCTGCTGATGCTGTTGGGTGCGGCGCTGGTGATTGGTAGCGGAGTTGCCATGTTTGTACGTAGCCAGAAGCAGAGCTCAAACTCTGAGAAGGCTGATAAGCGCTAAGTTATGTCGGCTGCGTATTTTCGTCTTCAGCAACTGATCAGCCCATCTCTGCCGATAGGTGCTTTTACCTATTCGCAAGGTATGGAGTGGGCGGTCGAAAGCGGCTGGATCAAAAAAGCAGACAGCCTGTACGACTGGCTCGATTCTTTGCTCAGCGGCACTATGGTGACGATGGAGTTACCTATGCTGCTGCGCTTTGCTGATGCTATTGACGCTGGCGATGCAGATGCCTGTTTGCAGCATGCAGCGTTTTTATTGTCATGCCGTGAAACCAGTGAGCTGCGCGCTGAAGAACATCAGCGCGGGCAGGCGTTTACCGCACTGCTGGATAAACTGCCTGAATCGGCTGAATGGCCAGAGCTGAATAACTCAGAGTGGCGAGCATCGCTTGAGATGAGCCAGCTCGCAGGCTTCGCGCTGGCGTGCCATAAATGGCAGATCAATCGTGAAGACATGCTGCGTGGTTATTTATGGAGCTGGCTCGAGAACATGGTGATTGGTGCCGTAAAACTGATTCCACTGGGCCAGAGCGACGGCCAGCGGGTGTTGTTCCGCTTTACCGAAAAACTTGGTCAGGCCTGTGAACAAGCCTTTGCGATAGAAGACGATGACATAGGTGCATCATCACCGGCACAGGCCATCGCCAGCAGTCTGCACGAAACACAGTATTGTCGTTTATTCCGCTCATAAATCGTTGCGGTTTAAACCTGAATTAAAAGCTTAAACTGAATTAGTTTAAAAATAGAAAACACAGGAACTTAAAATGGCTGATTACAAATCCCCACTGCGTGTTGGTATCGGCGGCCCGGTTGGCTCAGGTAAAACCGCGCTGTTAGAACAGCTCTGTAAAGCCATGCGCGATGATTACCATATCGCCGTAGTCACCAACGATATTTACACCAAAGAAGACCAGCGCATTCTGACTCAGGCTGAAGCCCTCGAGCCAGAGCGTATCGTCGGTGTAGAAACCGGTGGTTGCCCACACACCGCCATCCGTGAAGATGCTTCAATGAACCTTGCGGCAGTTGAAGCGCTGGCGAAGAAATTCGGTAATCTGGATGTGGTATTCGTAGAAAGCGGCGGCGATAACCTGTCTGCTACGTTCAGCCCGGAACTGGCTGACCTTACGATTTACGTGATCGACGTAGCATCCGGTGAAAAAATCCCGCGTAAAGGCGGCCCAGGTATTACCAAGTCTGATCTGCTGGTGATTAACAAAATCGACCTCGCCGATCTGGTAGGTGCAAACTTGAGCATTATGGACTCTGATACCAAGCGTATGCGCGGTGAAAAACCTTACGTGTTCTCAAACCTGCGTACCGATATCGAAGGCCTGAACGACATCATCAGCTTTATTACCCGCGAAGGGATGCTGAAGAGTCATGCGGAGAAGATGGCGGGATGAGTTTTCTCCTAGCCTTTATTTCTATCGTTGAGTTTATTGGCTAGATCATAACAAACCGGCGTGAGCCGGTTTTTTATGGTTCATATCGTGTATCAGTCTTCGCGTACGAAGAAGTAGTCACCATATTGAGTAAGTGAGTGACCGTGGTCAACGTACAGAGTGTCGTCTGGTTCGCATTCATCACAAGCTTGTGTAGTGACGTTTAAGAGGCCGCCAGTATAAGAGTGGTTAAGTACAGCGGACTGTCTGGACGTAACTTCACCTGTGCTGTAACGAATTTCTTCCGTGGAGAAGCTACCAGTTCCGTCTTCTAGCAAAATAAGTGTGTCGCTACCTTCGCG
>JAYNJA010000154.1:0-6984 GCA_038109705.1 Thalassolituus sp.
CCTCTGGGCGGGAACGATTACGGTCTGAATGTTGACCTTGCCTTGGATGTGGCACGTACTGCAGTGCGCGCGCCTTACGAAGATACTAACGGAGACGGCATTCCTGACCTTACTTCAGATATCGATAACGATGACCGTCCGGACCTTGTCGATAGTAACGGTAATCCAATTCTGGAGTCTCAGGTAGCAGGTGAAGGCCCAATCGGCTTTGCAGTACTGGGTCGTGTTCACTTTAAACAGCTGAACATTGATGGCCTGAAGCTGGCTGCTACGCCGGACTCAACGCCGCAGACTCTGATCAGCCAGATTGTTATCCAGAACGGTGACATCCAGGCTAACCTTACAGCGACTCCTATTCGCTGATCCTTCCTTGCTGCGATGTCCGGTGATCAGGCGTATACTATGCGTCTGAATCATCGGCATCGGAGTTCCTCATGAGCCAGCAGAATCGCCTGGTAATTTTCGACACCACAATGCGTGACGGCGAACAAAGCCCGGGCGCATCAATGACTAAAGAAGAAAAAGTCCGCATCGGTAAAGCGTTAGAGAAAATGCGCGTCGATGTTATGGAAGCCGGTTTTGCGGCGGCCAGTCCGGGCGACTTCGAAGCCATTCAGGCAGTTGCTGCTGCCGTTCGTGAAAGTACTGTCTGTAGTCTTGCCCGCGCGGTCGATCGTGATATCGAGCAGGCTGCTGCGGCACTGAAGCTGGCAGAACGTGCTCGTATCCATACGTTCATTGCGACTTCTCCTATTCATATGAAGTACAAGCTGCGTATGGAACCGGATGCTGTTATCGAACAGGCAGTTTACGCAGTTAAGAAAGCTCGTGGTCTGGTTGAAGACGTCGAGTTTTCCTGCGAAGACGCGGGTCGTTCCGAGATTGATTTCCTGTGCCGCATTATTGAAGCTGCTATTGATGCCGGTGCCCGCACGATCAATATCCCGGACACCGTGGGCTATGCAATTCCCGAACAGTTTGGTGAGACCATCAGCACTCTGATTCAACGTATCCCGAATGCCGATAAAGCCATTTTCTCTGTGCACTGTCACAATGACCTGGGTCTGGCTGTAGCTAACTCTCTGGCGGCTGTTCAGAACGGTGCTCGTCAGGTGGAATGTACGATCAATGGCCTGGGTGAGCGTGCTGGTAACGCCTCTCTGGAAGAGATCGTCATGGCGACCCGTACCCGTCAGGACCTGTTCAATATCGAAACCGGTATCGACACTACTCATATCGTTCCTACTTCTCGTCTGATTTCGAGCATCACTGGTTTCCCGGTCCAGCCAAACAAGGCCATCGTGGGTGCGAACGCGTTTGCACATGAGTCTGGAATTCACCAGGACGGCGTTCTGAAGCATCGCGAAACCTACGAAATCATGAAAGCAGAAGACGTGGGTTGGGGCGCTAACCGTATGGTGATGGGCAAGCACTCTGGTCGTGCGGCATTCCGTTCCCGTCTGCAGGAGCTTGGTGTTACTTTTGAGACTGATGCTGCCCTGAACGATGCTTTTGCCCGGTTTAAAGAACTGGCGGATAAAAAGCATGAAATTTTCGATGAAGACCTGCAGGCGCTGGTGAGTGAATCTAAGTCTGCGTCAGTGCCTGATGTATTCAGCCTGATTTCCCTCGAAAGTCATTCAGCGACGGGTGAAACACCGGTTTCTGAAATCGTTGTAACTAAAGACGGTAAAGAACATCGCAGTCGCGCTGAAGGCAGTGGCCCAGTAGATGCAGCTCTTAAGGCGATTGAGAAGGTAGCTGAATCCGGCGCTTCTCTGCTGTTGTATTCTGTGAATGCGATTACTGAAGGTACAGATTCACAGGGTGAAGTGACTGTTCGTCTGGAAAAGGCCGGCCGTATTGTTAACGGTAGCGGTGCGGATACTGACATCGTGGTGGCATCGGCGAAGGCGTATATCCATGCGCTGAATCTGCTGTTGTCAGGTTCACGTACTCATCCACAGAACGACGGCGTTTAAGTCGTGCTGGAGCAGCGTCGGGTCGATTATCTTAAGGCCATGGGCATCACGATGTGGATGCCTCGTGAAGCCTTGCCTCACGCTGCGCCTTCCCGCTGGTTACCCGAAGCGAATAAAACCGAACGGCATGATCATATTGCACTGAAGTCGACTCATGATTCGGCGAGGCCGCAGGCCGCCGCGGATCTGCTTCGTGCAGGGCAGCCGTTACATGAAGCTGCGCGAGAAAGCCTGAAGCCTGAAGGTAGTAACGCTGGGACTCGGGATGCTCACAGCTCTAATCATCAGCCTGCTCACAGCTTCACTAACACCCCAACTGGAAATAGTCAGGCAGGTCAGGGTCCGCTAACACCTGCTGGTGACATGCAGACGCATGAATCAGCCCCGCAGGTGCTTACCACAGAGACTCCTTCTGTTGAGCGTGCTACAGCCGAGGCCGCTGGGGAAGTACGAGATCTGACGCCGCCACGCTTTGCCCTTGAATTTATGCACCTGTCTCCGAAAGGGGTGTGGGTCGTTGATAAGGAGCAGCCGTTATTGCCATTGCAACAGATGGCTGCCAAAGCTCTGCGTGGTGTTGGAGGGGCGGCAGCAGGAGTGATTCCTCAGCCTGTGTCATTCCGCTGGCCGTTTATTGAATCCCGCCATCAGGATCAGAGTGAAGCTGTAGCGCTTCAGGCTCTAAGAGCACAGTGGGAATATTTTAATTCTCAGGGCGCGGAATACGTTATTACCATCGGAGAAAATTCCCGCCGCTGGTTAGAAAAAACCGGAGCACCGCTGCATCATCATATTGCAGACGCGAATACTCTGATGTCTTCTCCTGCAGAAAAGCGTGCTCTGTGGCTTGCTTTAGTGGCTGTGTCTGGAAGGTAAGCCAATGAAAGTGCGTGTTGCTGATAGCTCTGATCTCAATCGGGTCATGGATATTGAAAAGCGTGCTCACGCGTATCCCTGGTCTGAAAAAATCATGCTGCGCTATCTGCAGAAAAAAGATTCTGTGTGGATTCTCGAAGTTAACGACGAGCATGTTGCGCACGCCGTAGTTTCACGCGCTGCAGACGAATCTGAATTGCTGATGATTTCCGTCGACCCGGACCATCAAGGAAAGAAATACGGCTCTTTCTTGCTGAATGACGTTATTCAGCGCCTGAAGGCAGAAGGTATCAACTTTATGTTTCTCGAGGTGCGTGAGTCGAATGCCCCCGCGATTGCCTTATATGAATCCCTCGACTTTGCTGAAACCGGGCGTCGCAATAATTACTACCCGGCCGTTGACGGGCGTGAGGATGCATTGATGTATTCTCTGGAGCTCTGCGACTGATGCTGCCTGGCACTGGTGGCAGTAGTATCGCTCTCGTAAGTTTTATTCCCGCCGTCGTTATCGTTTTTTATCTTATATATTCACTTAATTGGTCTGCATTCAGATCGCACAGTGGCGTTCAGAATTTTTTTATTGGTAGTATTTTTGTCGCTTCAGGCTTTTGGGCGATGCATGCCGGCGTCAGGCCAGGTCTGGGCTTTCACATTCTGGCTGCAACCGCTATGACCTTACTGATGGGCTGGCGCTTTGCGCTGCTTTCCCTGGCGATTGTGCTTGCTGTTATGGTGGTTTCTGGTCGTATTCACTGGCAGGAATGGGCGCTGTCATTTCTCATTGGTGCCGCACTTCCAGTGTTTGCCTGCTATCAATTTTATCTCCATGTTTTTCATCGTCTGCCGAAAAATCCGTTCGTTTATATTCTTGTTGGTGGTTTCCTGAATGCTGGATTTACCCAGGCTGTTTATGCGCTTGCGGTAAGCATCTGGTACTGGTGGGCGGGAGATTACACGTGGACGGTGATCTGGGAAGACTATCTCAGGTATCTGCCGTTAATGATGTTTCCGGAGGGCGTTATTAACGGCATGTTTATCGCCGGGATGGTGAGTTTCCACCCACGCTGGTTGAGTACGTTTGACGAAGACTCGTATTTTAACTGACGAACCAAAATATTAACGCGGAGCGTATTTCTGTAATTTTCGCTGTAGCGTCCGTCGGTGCATGTTCAATGCCCGAGCTGTAGCTGAAATATTGCCTTCGTGCTCCTGTAGCACCCGCTGAATATGCTCCCATTCCATGCGCTCAACGCTCATAACCTCTGTTGTCTCAGTCATGTCGGTCGGTAGCGCTTCGCCGTCAAAGGCATGCATCAGATCATTTAATGTTGCTGGTTTGTGCAGATAGTTATCTGCGCCACGCTTAATCGCTTCTACAGCTGTAGGAATGCTGGCATAACCGGTCAGTACGACAATGGCGGCTTCAGGCCAACGCTCTTTCAACCTGCTGATCATATCCAGACCGGAACTGTGCTCCAGTCGCAGGTCGAGAATAATACGGTCCGGACTAGCAGTCACTGAATCAAGCTTTTCAGGCCCGGTAATATGCTCAGCCTCTGCCTGATTGCGCAGCAGGCTTCGGGTCAGCACCTGGCCAAAATGCAGGTCATCATCAATGATCAGATAGTGAGTCGTCATCGGGCTGACTTCCTTGTGTCTCTTGGCAGCTTCAGGTGGCATAGGCTGCCGCCCGCAGGTAATGCATGAATATGAATGCTGCCACCAAATTGTTCTATGCTGGCGTTGCTCAGGTAAAGGCCGATCCCCATACCGTGCTCTTTGGCGCTGGCGAATAGAGCATCATTGCGAATGCTTGCCGCAGCTGCAGGGTCAGGCTGTACGATTTCCAGTTCCCAGCAGTTATCGGTCACTCTGGTAGTGAGGCGAATGGGCTGTTTGCCTGCTTCTGCTGCGTTATCCAGTAAGTTCAGCAATGCCTGGTCCAGTAAAGGTGATGCTGGAATATCGCAACTGGCGTCACAATCCAGCTGATCCCAGAGCGCATGCGGTTTGCTTAAGCGCCAGCGATGAAGTTGCTTACGTAACCAGTCTTCGGCGTCATGAACTCCATGACTGTTTGCCTGCCGGCCGGCCATGGCCAGCTGTTGCAATGAATGACGGCAACGATCAACCTGGGCTCTCATCAACTCAAGAACCCCGTCATCCAGAGCTTTATCTTCTTCGGCTTCATCGAGAAGCATAGTTAAGGTCATCAGCGGGGTGCCCATTTCGTGAGCGGTACCCGCAGCCAGGGTAGCGATACCGATGAGCTGTTCGTTTTTCAGCTGGCGTTCCCTGAGAGCCTGAATCTCACGTTGGCGAATCTGCCGGTCACGGACAAGCGCCGGCAGAAAGCCTGCGATAATCAGCGTGCTGATAACAAAGGTCAGCCACATACCACCGACGTGCCATGTAAACAGTGTGCTCTGGCCAGCCAGGCTCTCGCGGGCCAGTGGCATGTACCACTGAGTCAGGGCGCTGTAATCCAGTATCAGTGCTGCTGCGACTAAAAGAGCGCGATAGCGGCTGAGACTGTAGGCCGCGACCACCATCAAGACCAGAAAATATGAAATTACCGGATTAGTCGCGCCACCGCTGAAGAACAGCAGGGCGGTCATCAGTTGTGTCTCGGCGAGCAGATTCAACAGCAGCGCGTCTTGTTGCATCTGCCGTCTTGCTTGCCAGAAAGGCAGGGCAATCAGAGGGATATAGCCGCTGAGAATCCACCAGACGGGCAGGGGAAGCGCAAAGCCCGCGTACACGAGCCATAGCAGCAGAGTAACCCAGACAACGGCGACGGACAGTCGCAGCCAGCCTAAGCGGGTGAGGGGTTGGTCAGGGTTCAACTGGACAGCCTCGATTCCGGACAAAGTGGCATTTTCGCTGACTTTACACCATTGCATCGTATTAAGGGGTATCCTGAGTCAAGGACTGATCAAATTCGTTCGCTTCGGGGGCTTGTCGCCGAAGGAGGGTAACGTATGCGAATGTCGACGATGCAATGGGCGGGCTTCCGCCATGCTGACGCCTTCTGGCCCAGTGTTGCTCTGTTGAGCTATATCGCGCTTGGCTACTTGATGGGGCTTTTATTACTTATTCAGAGTCATCCGTTGCTCTGGCTGGCGGGTATCGCCCTGACCGGGCACGTTCTTATTGTCTCTGCTTATCTGATTCACGATCTTACTCACCATACCCTATTTCGTACCCCTGCGTGGAATAACCGCCTTGGCATGGTGTTGGGCTTTATAACTGGGGCCTGTTACGGCAGTTATCAGGATCTGAGGCGCAAACATATGCGCCACCATGTGCAGCGTGCTGATGTCGTCGCCGTCGACTATAAAGCCTGGCTTGAAAAGCATCCGGCGTTGAGGCGTGTCGTTGAGGCTCTGGAGTGGTGCTATATCCCAGCTGTTGATCTGATGATGCACGCGCTGGTGATGGTTGCTCCCTTTGTTTATCCGCAGTACCGCGGGTTACGTCGCAACGCGGTGACTATGTTTATAGTTCGCAGTCTGTTGTTTACTGGTCTGTTTCTTTTATCGCCGTGGGCGCTCGTCGGTTATGCAGCGTCGTATATGCTGATGATTCATGTGCTCAGGCTCATGGATATGCACCAGCATACTTACGACGTTGTCTACGGTTCTCTTGAAGGACACGCTCGACCGGATGCCGAATACGAGCGCCAGAATACCTACTCGAATCCCCTCGGCTCCTCTCCGCTACTGAACCTGCTGGTGCTTAACTTTGGCTACCATAATGCGCATCACGAGCAACCAACGGCGCCCTGGTATCGACTCCCTGCGATTCATCGGGAACTATACGGTGAACAGTCAGATCACCAGTTTGATGCCAGAGCGGTGTTGAATAACCTGCATAAATACCGTGTTCAGCGGGTAATGTCAGATGCGCCTTTACCTGGAGAGCAACCCGGATTCACTGGTCTGTACGGCGTGTCGTTTCTGACAACCCTCTGATTCCCCAGTTGACCTCGCAGCCGACCTCTGAGCGGCCCGGAGCACTTCAACCCGGCCGCTTATTTTGCGATAATACGCCCCCTTATGTATTAAACACGTACGCCTCGAGTCGGTTTTACATATTAAACCTCAGATTTCCGCGTTTCTCAGCG
>JAYNJA010000155.1:0-6972 GCA_038109705.1 Thalassolituus sp.
GTCAAAGTGTCGATCAGGTGGAATCAGAGTCCAGTAACTGCCGCCATGGTGCAGGCTGCCGGTAAAAGCGGCGTTGCCTGAATGATTCAGGGATATGGTGTAAACGCCCTGAGTGGCGATTTCGGAGTAACTGTCTGGCTCCTGAGCACTGTCACAGGCGGTAAGAAACAGAGCCGTAGATAGGGCCGTAGAAAGGGTAAGTAACAGGCGCGTGAGCATGGCTTGGGTTCCGTAAACTGATCAGCGGCACGCACCCTGCGCGCCGTACTGTCAGTTTAGACCATAACCAGCCATTCAGCTGGCCACAGCCTCACGGTGCACGTTGTGCATACGTTCAATCAGTTCGTCTTCGATCTGGAAACGCTCTTCCAGAACTTCGCCGATGGCCGACAGATCTGCTGGCAGTTTGCCCAGTTGGTCGAATGAACAATGGCGGTCATAAGTGTCATTGAAATCAACACACTGACCTGTCAGAGCTTCCAGGCGAGGCATACGCTCGTGCGCCAGTTCGATAGAACCGTCGTCGAATTCACGCGCTTCATGCATCAGCTGTTCGTAAATTTCGAAGTGTCCTGCGGAGCAGTAGTCCATCATTACCTCGCAAAAATTCTGCAGGCCTTCAGCCAGAGGCTCTTCCGCCGACAGCGGCTTGCTTGCACTCAGATTGCAGAACAGGACGATCAGACGCTGGCGTTCGTTCAGCCATTTGTCGATCAGTTGGTGTACACCGCCCCAGCGTTCCTGAGCGTCTTTGCATTTTTCCAGCATGGTCATAATCCTCTGTATTCCGGCGTTTGGCCGGTGATGCCTGACAACAATATAGGCATTGTGAAAAGCCCGGATCAAGCAACTTTTTTCAGTTTTTTTTCTTGCAAAAAGTGCGCTTTATGCTTTTCGGGCCTGCCAGGCGCGCGACAGCCCAAGCAGGCTGATGAGAACAAAGCCTGCAAAAATAATTCGTGTCCATTGCGGCATACTCATGCCCATAAACATCCACGAAACCTCCGCACAGCTGCCGTTGCCACGGAGCATAGTGGTGATCAGTTCGCTGGTTGGTAGGGTTTCAATCATGTACTCAAGGCTTGGGCCGCAAGCAGGTACCTGATCGGCAGGTAGCCCCTGAATATATACATGGTGATCGGCGACCCAGGTGCCAAATATGGCCGAGGCGAGGGTAAATATCAGAGCGATCAGTTGCGGCCATGAGGTGTTGCGGAGAAAGAAGGCCGCCAGACAGCCAAGCCCGATACCCAGGGTAGCAATACGCTGCACGATACAGAGTGGGCAAGGCTCCAGAAACATTTCATATTCGAAGTAATACGCGGATGCGAGCAGCGCGATACAGATGAAAAAACCAGCGAGATACCCTGTAGCGACTGCGCTTGCAGGGAAGATACGTTCCAATGTGCTCATGTTCCGGACTTCTTGATGGGTAACGGGAGAGACTGATGGTAGCACGGCCCCCAAGCGGATTCTGCTATGCCTGCTAAGCTTTGCATATCTTTGATTTCGAATACTGATCCATGCCATTTTCAGGAGAAACAGCATGCTGAAAATACTGCTAACCGCCCTTTTAATGACCACATCATTTCACCTTTGGGCAGAAGATGGAGCCCCGGCGGGGCCGCAGATCCAGTACATCTATTTTGAGCCAGCGTTTGTGGTGAATTACGGCAGTTCAGGTCGTATTAAGTATCTGCGTACAGATGTGGCGCTGCGGGTATCCAGTACGGATGCGGCGGCCAAAGTATCGCATCACCGGCCGTTTCTTCGTGATCGTCTGGTGATGCTTTTCTCGGCCCAGGAGTCGGTAATCTTGAATACTACTCAGGGCCGTGAAGAGCTACGACAGATCGCTCTGAGAGAGTTACGTGCGGCGATGTCTCAGCTCGAGAGCATGCCGTACATTGATGATCTGTTTTTCAATAATTTTGTCGTTCAGAACTGACCAGACCAGACCAGACCAGAACGGATCAGCGCTTAACGTAAGCCGCCAGGTAGTCAGCGAATGGTATGGTATCGCTGGCTTCCATATCGGCCTGCTCTTTCAGGCTCTGTGCAGAGACTTCAGCCCATGAGGTCTGGACATCTTTACCGAGCGATTCGCTCAACTCTTTCCTATGCGCTTTTGCCTGGCGCAGTGTCAGTTCCGCGAATTCAATCCCTTCATCATTCAGGATACGCAACACCTTCGCGGAGGGAGTTTGCTCGCTGTCGGCAATTTTGATGATCTGTTGGCTGAGGGTATCCAGATGGAAGCTGTGACTATTGGCTTTGTCCATCAGTGAGGCCAGGGGCTTCATGTCTGCCAGGAGCTCATTGGCCCATTGTTGCAGGCTGATCTGTTCTTCGCCTTTGCTCAGAAGCAGCCCTGGACGGCGGCCTTCGTAGACGGTTTTACTGAAATTAGACTGTATACGTTCGTATTCTGCTTCGTCGATATCGGGGCTGTCCTGCAGTGCGCACCAGGTCAGGAAAATATCCATAAAGTGCATCTGCGGCACATCAATACCCAGAGGCAGGAAGGGGCTCACATCGGTGCTACGTACTTCGATGTACTGAATTCCGCCGCGAGCGAGGGACTGCAGCGGTTTTTCGCCGTTCTCCCCTACGCGTTTCGGGCGGATATTGCTGTAGTACTCGTTTTCGATCTGTAGCAGATTGGTGTTCAGTTGACGATATTCGCCATTTGAACCCCGCACACCGATTTCTTCGTATTCGGGAACTGGAATCGTCAGCGCTTTACTTAAGGTGTTGATGTAGCTGTCGAGGGTGTTATGACACACCTTCAGACCCGACTGTGCGTTGTTCTGATAGCCGAGGTCGCTCATCCGCAGCGAAGTTGCATAGGGCGCATACAGGGTGTGCTTATGCAGCAGGCTGAGGTCGTGTTTACGATCTTTCAGGAATGTCTGACACACCGCCGGTGACGCCCCAAAGAGATACATCAACAGCCAGCCGTAACGGCGAAAGTTGCGGATGATGCGTAGGTAGCGTTCTGAGTAGAAGTCTTTATCTGCAGAACGCTCTTCGCTTTCTGCCAGTACCGTCATCAGGTCGTCTGGCAGGGAAAAGTTGTAATGAATACCTGAGATCGCCTGCATCATACGGCCGTAGCGGTGCCAGAGGCCATGACGGTATACATGCTTCAGTTTGCCGAGGTTCGAGCTACCGTAGTCGGCGATCGGAATACTCATTTCGCCGTTCAGAATACATGGCATTGAGGCCGGCCAGATCAGTTCTGCTTCCATCTGGCTGTAAGCATAGCGATGCGCGATTTCCAGGTACGCCAATGCCTCATGTGCGCTGGTAAATACGGGCGTAATAAACTCAAGCAGAGCTTCTGAATAATCCGTGGTTATCGATGGGTGCGTCAGCGCTGAGCCCAACCCTTTGGGATGTGGGGTCTGGGCGATACGGCCGTTGTTGTCGCAGCGCAGTCCTTCTTTCTCCAAGCCGCGCTGCAGGCGGGCCAGGAGAGGAAGGCGCTGAGGATCGGATAACTGCGACAGCAGAGAGTCGTAAGAAGCCAAGCGCACCTCGTAATCTGAGAACGGAAACAGTGATATCTGCGGCGATTATAGGAGGAAATGCATCCTCCTTATACACCGTTGTCTCAGAATTTAATTTGCAGGCCGGCCTGTACTCGGGTCAGGTGCTCGTAGGGCTCTCCGTCGATGCGGTACTGAGGATCGGCCAGATAAGGGTCTGCGCTGAAATCATGCTGAACCCGCAGCATCCATTGTGCATCCAGATTGAACAGTCTTGTGTCTCTGTAAGCATTAAGGTCGACGCGCTGAATCTCAGAGTGTTTAGCGTCGGAGTCGGGAGCGCCCAGATTGTGCACCATAAAATAGGACAGCATGGTGTTGAGACCGTTTGACCACGCCTGTTGCCAGGACAGCGTCTGGCTGAATGGGGCATAAACGTCGAGCATAGCCTCTGGAGTCATGCCTTCCTGCAGATCATGTTCAATATCAGTTAATGCGGTATTCATACGCAGGGTAGCATTACGTGATGGCGAATACGCCAGTTCCCATTCGATGCCCTGGAATAGGATCTGGTTGTCTGTGTAAGTGACGTTGTACGGCAAGCCAGACAGTTTGTAGATGGCGTCGTACATCTGCTCGCGATAAATCTTCACATCCCAGTAAGTGCGGTGATTACTGCTGTCGGTACTGCCATGAAAGCCGAGCTCAAAAGACTCGATATACTGTGGAGGAATCGCTCCCGGTCCGGTCTGAGTCGCGTAGAAATACTCAGTGTAGGGTGTGGTGGCTTCTGTTTCGATGTTCGTGAACTTATAGCGGAAGTTAACGTACTGTTCAAAGAAATCCGCAGTACGTGCTGCTTTGCTATAAACCAGACGCACAGACTGCAGCGGTGTATAGAGGTAATTCGCTGCAGCCCGGTGGGAGTAGATGGCACTGGTTTCGCCTTCCTTTTCCAGCATGATACCGGCGTGCAGTGACAGTTTATCGACAGGTCGCCAGGTAGCATTGGAAAACGCACGATAACGGTGGTCGTCAACAACACCGCTGTAGAAGTGCTCTGAATCAACACGGTCGTAACGGTATCCAATACCGTTAATCAGCACCAGACTATCCGTTGGAGCCCAGGTATCCAGAATCTCTGCGTCGTAACGGTACGCGGTATTGTAACTATCCAGATCTGCCGTGACCGGTACCATAAAGTCCATCTGGTTGGCGTATGTCTGGTTAAGGGCCATGATCAGCGCGACCTGTTCCGGGTCGGTGTAGTCCAGCGACGGTGGTGGTACGACACCGGCAGCAATTTCGTTGGCGGCGGCGGGGTTGAGCTGGAACAGGCTAGCCAGATCGGCATCCAGCAAGCCAACCGCCATATCATCCGTGTTCTGGAACTGGCGGCGTTCGTAAACGGTGCCATATATTGCAGCGCGCAGATTATGCGCCTCAATGGTGCTGTTCTCGTAGGTCAGGCCAAGATCAACGTGTTGCTCGGAAATCTGGTTGGTATCTGCCTGATAGCCTGGTAATGAGCCGTTACTGCTCATGTAGACCATGTCGGTGGTCAGACTCTCGCCGGCGGACAGATCGTAATTCCACTTCAGGTTAGCAAACGATACCCGGCGGTGGTCATCACAGGAGGGATCGCAATGCTCGGCAGGGTTGTAAATATCGCGCAATTGGTCAGTGGCTTTATCCGTTACGCTGGCACGCCAGCGGCTGTTGTCGTTGCCGCCAGACGTACGCAGGTGATTGTAGCGGAATCCATTATTACCTAAGAGAGACGTGATCTGAGATCCTTCGACGTCGTTGGCGTGCATGGTGATTATGTTGATGACCGCATGAAATGCGTTTGAACCATAGCTGGTCGAGTCTGGCCCACGCACGATCTCAATTCGCTCGATATCCTCAACGGCAACCGGCGCCTGATAAGCACTGGCGACTGACAGACTGGTACGATACAGCGCCCTGCCATCGATCAGGAATTGCATATAGCGCGGGTGCATACTTGGCCCGCCGTGATAGATCACACTATCACTGTTGTCTGACGGATTAGGTACAACCAGCACGCCCGGAACATAGCGTAATAGCTCTGGCAGGTCGCGGGCGCCGGTATTTTTGATGAAAGCACGATCAAGAATAGTCACGCTGGCAGGCACTTCGGTCGCTGGCTGACGCAGGCGTACCGCCGTCAGGACTTCAGGCAGGTCGACAGTGTCAAATACAGAGTCATCGTACTCGAGTGAGTGAGTGAAAGATTCGACACCATGGGCGCTGACTGCAATGGCCAGAAGAGTAGCGGACAGGAATGTATGCTTCATCATGATACTGCTGGTGATTCACAAGGCGCGGAATTCTACACCAAACGAAATACTCAAACAGCGTCATGTTGTGCAAGTGGGTCAGAAATGTACGTCAATTCCTGCCTGTATACGGGTACTGTTACGATATGGCTCACCATTTTTGGTGAGAACCTCATCTGAGAAATCATATTGGCCGCGGAGGCTAATACGGATCTTTGCTTCGCCGAACCGGCGGTCGTGGTAGGCGTAAATCTCCAGCATTTGAGTATCGCGCCCGGATAAATCGCTTTCGACCTTACACCCATCTTCAACAACAAACAGGCTCATTGTTGAGTTCAAACTGTCAGACCAGCGTTGGGACCAGGCCAGTGTGTGTACAGATGGGGCATAGAGGGAAAGCAGCTCCTGCGGTTCAAGGCCTTCTGTTGTATGGATGTCTGTGTCCAGCAATGCCCCAGAAATTCGTAGCTGTGTACTTTCAGAAGGTATCACTGAGGCCTGCCATTCGACGCCTGTATAGTTAATCTGGTTGCCTGTATAGACGGTCTCGGCATGTATCGACGGAAAGTGATGAATCACATCGATCAGCTCTTCACGAAACACACGCACATCCCACTCTGCTGTGCCTGAGAACAGCTGACGTTGAGCAAAATAACCCACTTCAAAGGCATTGATCGTCTGATGTTCCAGATTTCCCGGGCCTTTGAATGAGTCGTAGTAGGTGGTATCAGCGTAGGGCGACGTGGTTTCCATGTCGCTGAGCCGGTAAGTCCAGTCGGCGAATTGTTCGTGAAAATCCGGAGTGCGCCCGGCGCGGCTATAGACGAAGCGCAGCGATTCTACCGGACTGAACATGTAGTTTACTGCAGCCTTGAATGACAGAAGGCTTTCGTAATCTTCTTCCTGTTCGAACATGGCACCGCTGTGCAGAACCCAGTTCTTTGAAGCATTCCAGTTGATATTGCCAAATATCCGCAGCTTATTGGCGTCGATGCTGCCGTTGTAGTACTGCTTTGACGTCACTTTTTCATAACGGTAGCCGGCTCCGCTGATCAGGGTCAGGTTCTGCGTTGGCGCAAAGGTATCCTGGACTTCAAGATCGTGACGGTACTCAACCGTGTTTGCCTCAAGATTGCCCGAAATCGGCTGATAGAAACTCAGGGCGTTGGGGTAACGGTCAG
>JAYNJA010000156.1:0-6899 GCA_038109705.1 Thalassolituus sp.
TCCATGCCAACGATGGCGCCGTTCAGGCCGACAAACTTGTACCAGTAGTCTTTGTGCAGGGCTTCTACCGCGACGCGGGCAGAAACAGCAGCAGGCAGTACCTGTTCCATGTATTCAGCGCCTTGGGCACAGAAAACTTCGGCAGAAGGCATAGAAACGACGCGGATGTTTTTACCGCTCAGTTTCTCAGCCGCTTCCATCGCCAGTGATACTTCAGAACCGGTGGCGATGATGATCGCATCCGGTGTACCAGCGCAGTCTTTCAGGATGTAACCACCGCGGGCAATGGCAGCGACCTGCTCACTGTCACGGTCCTGATGAGGCAGGTTCTGACGAGAGAAGATCAGCGCTGATGGGCCGTCCTTACGCTCGATAGAAGACTTCCACGCTACCGCAGATTCAACAGTGTCACATGGACGCCAGGTCTGCAGGTTTGGTGTGTTGCGCAGGTTAGCAACCTGTTCAACTGGCTGGTGGGTAGGGCCATCTTCGCCCAGACCGATAGAGTCGTGGGTGTATACAAAGATTGAACGCTGCTTCATCAGAGCTGCCATACGTACGGCGTTACGTGCGTATTCCATGAACATCAGGAAGGTCGCGCCGTAAGGGACGAAACCTTTGTGCAGGGCTATACCGTTCATCATGGCGCTCATGGCAAATTCACGTACGCCGTAGAATACGTAGTTACCGGAAGCGTCAGTTTCGCTCACACCTTTACAACCGTTCCACAGGGTCAGGTTAGAGCCTGCGAGGTCAGCAGAACCGCCGAGGAATTCCGGGAGCATAGGGCCGAAGGCATTCAGAGTGTTCTGAGACGCTTTACGGGAAGCAACGGTTTCGCCTTTGGCCTGACACTCTTCAATGTAAGCCTGTGCTTTAGCTGCGAAGTCCGCTGGCAGTTCACCCGCGACACGACGCTTAAATTCGGCAGCCAGTTCTGGGTGAGCTGCTTCGTATGCGGCGAATTTGTCGTTCCACGCGCTTTCAGCAGCAGCGCCTTTTTCTTTCGCGCTCCAACCTTCGTAAACGTTTTCAGGGATTTCGAAAGAGCCGTGTTTCCAGCCCAGACGTTCACGTGTCAGTGCGATTTCGTCGTCGCCCAGAGGTGCGCCGTGGCACTCTTCTTTACCTTCTTTGTTCGGTGAACCGAAGCCAATGATGGTCTTGCAACAGATCAGTGTTGGCTGCTCGCTGTTCGCGCGTGCAGTTTCGATGGCTTGTTTGATCTCTTCCGGATCATGGCCATTCACCTTAGGAATTACCTGCCAGCCGTAAGATTCGAAACGCTTAACGGTGTCGTCGGTGAACCAGCCTTCAACTTCGCCATCGATAGAGATGCCGTTGTCATCGTAGAAAGCAATCAGCTTGCCCAGGCCCAGTGTGCCGGCCAGAGAGCAGGCTTCGTGTGAGATACCTTCCATCATGCAGCCGTCGCCCAGGAACACGTAGGTGTTGTGGTCAACGATGTCGTGGCCGTCACGGTTGAACTGACCTGCCAGAACTTTTTCTGCCAGCGCCATGCCCACACCGTTAGCGATGCCCTGACCCAGTGGGCCAGTGGTGGTTTCGATACCCGGTGCGTAACCGTACTCTGGGTGACCCGGAGTTTTGGAGTGCAGCTGACGGAAGTTTTTCAGATCATCGATAGACAGATCGTAACCGCTCAGGTGCAGCAGCGAGTAAATCAGCATAGAACCGTGACCATTCGACAGAATGAAGCGGTCGCGGTCAGCCCATTCCGGGTTAGTCGGGTTGTGCTTGAGGTAGTCGTTCCAGAGGACCTCGGCGATATCTGCCATGCCCATTGGGGCGCCTGGGTGTCCTGACTTGGCTTTCTGCACTGCGTCCATGCTGAGTGCGCGGATGGCATTCGCCAGTTCGGTACGGGTGGTCATGTACGACTCCTGAATCACGATTGCTTAGCGTTACTGCCGACAGCGCCATTGCCGCCGGCGAAAAATGGGGCGGTATTGTCTCGCAGAACGCAGCGTCGGGCAACGGCGTCCGGTGCTATATGTTCAGATAGTTGTGTAAATCGTTGTACTGGTTGTCAGAGACGATTGATCTCGTAGGCACACATATTCACTGCAGTGGCCAGATTCAGTGATTCGATGGCGCCGCAGCCCGGGATCGTAAACGGGTGTGGATCGATTTCGTCCAGCGCTTCACGCGGAATGCCTCGCGCTTCATTACCGAAGATATAGCAATCGCAGCCTTTAAAAGAAGAATGCCCAAGATGCTCGCCGGCCATGTCGAGGGTAGCGATATTGGCGTAACGATGAGGCAGTGACATCAGGTCAACGTCCAGCTCAATTGGCAGGTGGAAGATGGCTCCCATACTGGAACGCACAACTTTAGGGTTGAATGGATCAACGCTGTTAGGGCTGAGAAGCAGGCGGAAGCCGCCGAACCAGCCGAGGGTCCGGATGATAGTGCCAAGGTTTCCTGGGTCCTGAACTTCGTGCAGATAGACGGCTTTCAGGGTGTCTTCACGTGGTGCGGGGGCGGGCGCTTCGATCATGGGTACGACAGCGATCAGCCCCTGAGGAGTCTTGGTATCCGACATCTGCGCCATGGCTTTATTACTGATCAGATGCTTTTTGAAAGGTGCCGGCCAGTCTTTGTGCTGTTCGGTAACGTACAGTTCTGAGTTCTGAAGGGAGGGATTGACCGCCAGTGCACGTTCGAGCTCGAGTACCAGATGCTCGCCTTCGACAAGAAACTTCTGATGCTCGAGGCGGTACTTTTTCTGATGAAGTTTACGGATGTCGTCGAGTTTCATGGCGCGGCCCTCTGCCAGAACGTATGTATGCCGCTAGTTTAAGTCAGCAGAGCAACTCAGGGAAGAATTCACCCAGGAGCAGCAACTCAGAGCGTTTTGCCCGGAGCGCTGAGGGCCATCTGAGTGCCCCGGATCAGAACCAGTACGCCGGATACAAGCGACTCGCGCGGAAGGTGGTAGTTGTTCACTACCCAGTTGCGGGTCACCTGAATGATCCCGCCAATCGTTGCGTTACCAATTACTTCGGTCTCCGCATCGTTTAATGGCCAATGTCCGATTTTCTGCTTGGAGGCGTTGATCAGCACCATCACAAAGCGACGGATGTAGTCGTTGTACATGGCGTGCATCTCATCACTGACGCCTTCTGCCTCAAACATACAGACTTTGGCTACTCTTGAATCTTCCATTTCGCGGAAGAAACCATCGAGCAGCTGGCGCAACAGCTCTTCGATGTCGGTTTCGGGGGTCAGGGTCATTACCGATGCCTGCACATTTCGCAGGATGCCTTGCAGGCAGCGTTCGTAGACATCGACCAGCAGTTCCTCCATTGAGGAGTAGCTTTCATAGAAGTACCGGTCGGTCAGACCCGCTTCTTTGCAGATTTTGCGCACGGTTGCGGCATGGAAGCCCTCGTTGCCGAAGATGTTTAATCCGGCTTCGAGAAAGCTTTCGCGGCGCTGTGCGGTACGCTGTTCCGGGGTCATTCCCCGGTAGCTGCGGCCGCCTGAATTAGAGGCTGATGATGTAGGCATTTGAGTATTTGACATCAGCTGTCGTCAGAAGTAAAGTGACATTACATGTCGTCAGATGGGCAATTTCCATTGGCGGGATTCAAGTAACAGAGGTAGAAACAAGATGAAGCAATACAACATCGTCATTATTGGTAGCGGCTTTGGTGGACAGTGTGCCGCTATCAACCTGCTGAAGCAGGGACGCGAAGACTTCGTTATTCTCGAACGTCGTAGTTTTATGGGTGGTACCTGGTCTCAGAATACATACCCGGGTGCCGCAGTTGACGTTCAGTCACCTCTTTACTCTATCTCGCACGAGCCGTACGCATGGTCTCAGATGTACGCTAATCAGGCAGAACTGAATAAGTACACTGACTATGTGATTAACAAATATCAGCTGCGTGAGCGTACTCACACCAACTGCAACGTGGCGAAAGTTGAATGGCAGGACGACATCAGCCGCTGGCACATCCAGCTGGATAACGGTGAGGTTTACGAAAGCCAGTTTATTATCAACGCATCTGGCCCTCTGAGCACGCCAGTGATTCCTAACTTTAAAGGTCGCGATACCTTTAAAGGTAAGTCGTTCCACACGAATGACTGGGATCACAGCTACGACTATAAGGGCAAAAAAGTTGCCATTATCGGTAGTGGTGCAAGTGCTGCTCAGATTATTCCTGAAATTGCCAAAGACGTGGGCGAACTGCACGTATTCCAGCGTACACCACACTGGGTAATGCCGCGCCATGATCGCAAGTTCAAGCCATGGCAGCGTGCTCTGCTTAAAAATAAATACCTGTATAACATGCTGCGCTGGAGCATTTACTGGGGACTTGAAACCCGCATTATCGGTTTTAAATATTCCGAAAAAGGTCTGAAAGCGGCGGCGCAGAAGCCAGCAATGGCGCACATCAAACGACAGATTAAAGATCCTGAGCTGCGCGCAAAAGTTACGCCGGATTACACCATTGGTTGTAAGCGTATTATTCTGTCGAACACTCTGTACCCAGCGTTCTGCCGCGATAACGTGTTCCTGCATGACAAAAACGATGGCATCGACGAAATCACCGAAACCGGTATTAACACTACACACGGTGAAAAGCTCGATTTCGATCTGATCGTATACTCCACTGGCTACGACGCTACCGATGGTGTGATTTCTTATCCTGTGGTTGGTCGCGGTGGTCAGTCTATCAGTGAAGTATGGGAAGACTACCCACGTGCTTACCTGGGTACGGTTATTCCTGACTTCCCGAACCTGTTTATTGTGACTGGCCCGAATACGGGGATTGGGCACACGTCCGCGATCTTTATTATTGAAGCGCAGATGAATTACATCATGGACGCCATTAAGCGCGTACGTGGTGCTCACGCTAAGACGATTGAAGTAACACCTGAAGCGGAAGAACGTTACACCAACCATATCCACAGCGAAATGAAGAAAACCGTCTGGGAAAAGGGTGGTTGTAACTCCTGGTATAAGAGCAAGAGCGGTAAAGTTATCGCGATGTTCCCGGGCTTCAGCTGGACCTTCTGGCTGTTGGCGAAAAACTTTAAACGCGCGGACCATACTTTCCGTTAATCGAGCGGTTTAAAAGAAGATTAAGAGCGCGGTTAATAAAACGAATAGAGGCACGTCACAGTGCCTCAAATTCGGCCATCGCAGCCTGTTTTTTAGCCAGTTATTGGCTGAAAGCACCCTGTGAAAACACTCTGGTTAACGTAGAGTTTGGCTATTACAAAAACGTATGACGACAGACATATTTCAGGCATCCGCCTGATGCCTGAAGGAGAAAAGAATGAAAAATCTGAGCGGTAAAGTGGCAGCAGTCACAGGTGCAGGTTCTGGTATCGGCCGTGCACTGGCCATCAACCTGGCACAACAGGGCTGTAACGTTGCACTGAGCGACGTTAATGAAGCAGGCCTGGCTGAAACCGTAGAAATTCTGAAAAAGTACCCAGTAAAAATCACCAGCCAGAAGCTGGATGTGTCTGATAAAGACGCATTCTACGCATGGGCTGATCAGGTTGTTGCCGATCACGGTAAAGCTAACCTGATCTTCAATAACGCGGGTGTTGCTCTGGCGGGTACTGTTGGCGATCTGTCTATTGAAGACTATAAGTGGATCATGGACATCAACTTCTACGGCGTACTGTACGGCACAAAAGCATTCCTGCCGCACATGGAAAAAGCCGGTGAAGGTCACATCGTTAACATCTCCAGCATCTTCGGTCTGGCGTCACAGCCACTGATGAGCGGTTACAACGCATCTAAGTTTGCGGTACGTGGTCTGACTGAATCACTGCGTCAGGATCTGGACATCGCGGGTTCTTGCGTAAGCACTACCTGTGTACACCCGGGCGGTATCAAGACCAACATCGCCCAGTCGACCCGTTTCAACGAGAAGTCGTCTGAAATCACTGGTGCAGATGCGGATGCCTCTAAAGCAGAATTTGAGCGTCTGTTTATCACCACACCTGATAAAGCGGCTAAAACCATCATCAACGGCGTTAAGAAGAACAAGCGTCGCGTACTGATCGGCCCTGACGCTGTTGCATTTGACCTGATGGTTCGTACTATGGGTTCCTGGTACCAGAAGGTCATCGTGGCGGTTATGAAACTGCAGGCGAACCAGAACCGTAAGAAGAATAAGACTGCTTAATCGCGGATTGTTCTGATTTAAAAGAGGCTGCGTATGCAGCCTTTTTTTATCGCTGAGAAATTCTATGGACACTGAATTAATAAAAGCGTTAAAGAAAATTCAGAGAACGGAGTGGTTGATATATCTGTCCTTTTTCCTGACTGTTATCGCGATTGCGTACTATATTTCTGCTGAAAATCATGAAGTCTCAGTACTGCTGTTAAAAATCATCTTCCCTGTATATGTTGGCGTTTACTGGGAATATCTCAGACGAACCAGGTGCCCAAAATGTGGAAATCGGTTTCACCGTTATTTAAGGCTGTTGGGTTATGGGGTACATAAGCCAATTAGCTGTCAGAATTGTGGACTGACATTGCAGGGGCGAAAGCGCTACCCCGAATCTTCGGGTGATGAATGGAACTGATTACATTATTGCAGAGAATGGAACTCCCGAAGGCTGTACTAATCTGAACTATACTGACAGCCGTTTTATGTTCATTTTTATAAGGTTGTAACGTGACTAATGCTTTCAGAACCGAACGCGACAGCATGGGTGAAGTACAGGTGCCGGCGGATGCTTTATATGGCGCACAGACCCAGCGCGCCGTGGATAATTTTATGGTGGCGGGGCAGCCGATGCCCGAGGCCTTTGTCCGTTCGTTACTTATTCTGAAAAAAGCCGCAGCGGTAGCCAATCTCGCAGTTGGCTCGCTGGCAGATGAAAAATCTTCCGCTATTGTCACA
>JAYNJA010000157.1:0-6873 GCA_038109705.1 Thalassolituus sp.
CTTCTGGAAGGCGGTCAGCAGATGATCCTGACCTGTGACCGCTATCCGAAAGAAATCGCCGGCCTGGAAGAACGTCTGAAGTCTCGTTTTGGTTGGGGCCTTACGGTTGCCGTTGAACCGCCAGAGCTTGAGACCCGTGTTGCTATTTTAATGAAGAAGGCTGAGCAGATTGGTATGAACCTGCCAGATGATGCGGCTTTCTTTATTGCCCAAAAGATTCGTTCAAACGTTCGTGAACTCGAAGGCGCACTTAAACGTGTTGCTGCAAATGCGCAGTTCACGGGCAGTGAAATTACTCTGCCATTTATTAAAGAGTCGCTGAAAGATCTGCTCGCGCTGCAAGACAAGCAAGTGAGTGTCGAAAATATCCAGCGAACGGTCGCAGAGTATTACAAAATCAAGATCTCTGATTTATTATCTAAGCGCCGCACGCGCTCTATTGCCCGCCCACGTCAGGTGGCAATGGCACTGAGCAAAGAACTGACCAATCATAGTCTGCCGGAGATCGGTGACTTGTTTGGTGGACGCGATCATACAACAGTTCTTCATGCGTGCCGTAAAATCAAAGAATTACAGGAATCCAGTACCGACGTGCGGGAAGATTACAAAAACCTGCTGCGTTTGCTGACAACCTAACGCCTGTATTCAGGCATCGGAACCGAGTGGAGAACCATGAAATTCGTAATATCCAGGGAAGCCCTTCTGCGACCGCTGCAACTGGTGGCTGGTGTTGTTGAGAAGCGCCAGACTCTGCCAGTGCTTTCTAACGTTTTACTCGAGATCGAAGGTCAGCAACTGTCGCTGACAGGTACTGATCTGGAAGTTGAACTCGTAGGTCGTGTGACACTGGACGAAGTTGGCCAGGAAGGTGCGATTACGGTTCCGGCGAAAAAGCTGATGGACATCTGCCGTTCGCTGCCAGACGGCGCACAGATTGAAGTAGAGCAGGAAGAAGCACGTGTAAACGTACGTTCTGGCCGTTCACGCTTCACCCTGTCGACGCTGCCTGCAACTGAATTCCCGAATGTGGATGCTGTTGCTGACGAACAGACCTTTGCTCTGCCACAGACAAGCCTGCGTCACATCATCGACCGTGCAAGCTTTGCTATGGCTCAGCAGGACGTTCGTTACTATTTGAACGGTATGCTGCTGGAAGTGACTGCTGACAGCCTGCGTGCTGTAGCAACGGATGGTCACCGTCTCGCTACCTGCGTAACGCCGGTATCTGGTCTCACTGAATCGCGTCAGATTATTCTGCCACGTAAAGGCGTACTGGAAATGGCTAAGCTGCTGACTGATGCCGAAGCCAGCGTAAGTCTGTCGCTGAGTGCTAACCATCTGCGTGCGCACACTGATGAATTCACTTTCACCTCTAAACTGGTTGATGGCAAATTCCCAGACTACAGCCGTGTTATTCCTAAGGGTGGTAGCAACGTCGTACTGGCCGACCGTACTGATCTGCGTCAGGTATTTAACCGTACGGCGATTCTGTCGAACGAAAAATACCGCGGCGTGCGTCTGGTTCTTAGCACTGACAATCTGCAGGTATTTGCGAACAACCCTGAGCAGGAAGAAGCAGAAGAGAGCACTGCAGTAGATTACCAGGGCGATGCTCTGGAGATCGGTTTCAACGTGTCTTATCTGCAGGATGTCCTGGGTGTTATCTCAACTGAGAAAGTTAAGTTCACACTGTCTGATGCAAACAGCAGCGCACTGATCGAGGAGCCTGAAGACTCCGACGCGATGTACGTTGTTATGCCGATGCGTCTGTAGTCTTCAGGCGCATCTACTTATGCCAGTCAGGCATCTCCGGATCAGCGGTGTGCGAAACCTGCAGCCGCTGATCTTTGATCCCCATCCCCACGTTAATTTCATCTACGGAGACAATGGCTCCGGTAAGACGAGTATTCTCGAAGCGATCGCTGTGATGGCGTCTGGGAAGTCATTCCGCACGTCTCAACTTAAGCATGTGCTTGCCCACGACAACGATCGAATGGAAATGAAACTTTCCATCGAAGATCCGGACATGGGTGAATGTGAGATGGAATCGTTGCGGCTGAAAGCAGGGGATCATTTGCTTAAATTGAACGGCTCTGTACTGACTTCGCAGGCAGAAGCGGCACATTGGTTGCCGGTTCAGATTATTGAGCCAAATACGTTTAAGCTACTTTCTGGGTCGCCAGAAGAGCGTCGGTCGTTCATCGACTGGGGTGTGTTCCACGTGGAACATAGTTTCATGGAACAGTGGAAGACCTTCCGCAAACACCTGAAACAGCGCAATGCAGTGCTTAAGCAGAAAGAGAGTGAATGGCTTGATGTCTGGAATGCAGGCTTTATCGAGTCGTCAGAGCATATAGATAAGCAACGCCAGGATTACCTGAAGCGCTTTAAACCTGAGTTTGAGCGAATACTGAAAGCGCTGGACCCCGACGTCAGTGTGACACTGGCGTACTATCCCGGTTGGGAAAAAGATTCAAAACTGAGTGACGTGCTTGACCGGCAACAAGAACGGGATATGGCACTCGGTTATACGCAGTCTGGGCCGCACCGTGCTGAGTTGCGTATCAAAGTTGACAAGCAACCTGCGGCAGAGATTCTCTCGCGTGGGCAACAGAAAACAGTGGTCGCTGCGCTTAAGATTGCACAGGGATCACTCTTTCAGCAAGAAAGTGGACGTCGAACTATCTATCTCGTGGATGATCTTGCGTCAGAACTCGACGAAAACCACCGTTTCGCTTTATGCAAACTGCTGGAAGACTTAGAATGTCAGGTGTTTATAACCAGCATTGATAAAGAAAAATTAACCGATGTCTGGAAGCCTGTCGCCAGCAAAGTGTTCCACGTGGAACAAGGCAAACTAGAGGAATGCACTGAATGAGTGAGAACAGTTACGACTCGTCGAGTATTAAGGTACTTAAAGGTCTTGATGCCGTACGAAAGCGTCCAGGGATGTATATCGGTGACACCGATGACGGGACTGGTCTTCACCACATGGTTTTTGAGGTGGTCGATAACTCAATTGACGAAGCCCTCGCTGGCCACTGTGATACCGTAGACGTCATCATCCACCAGGATGGTTCGGTTTCGGTTGCCGATAACGGCCGTGGTATTCCTACTGAGTTGCATCCGGAAGAGGGTGTATCAGCGGCAGAGGTAATTCTCACTGTATTGCACGCTGGCGGTAAATTCGACGATAACTCGTACAAGGTATCTGGCGGTCTGCATGGTGTGGGTGTTTCGGTAGTAAACGCATTGTCCGAGAAGCTCAAGCTGACTATTCGTCGTGGCGGCAAGCTTTACGAGCAGGAGTACACTCACGGTGTGCCGGACTACCCACTGAAAGAAGTGGGCATATCAGAGACTACCGGTACTATGGTGACTTTCCTGCCATCTAAGGCGACCTTCACCAACAAGACAGAATTCAGCTATGACTACCTGGCTAAGCGCCTGCGTGAACTGTCGTTTCTGAACTCTGGCGTACGCATCCACATGAAGGATGAGCGCTCTGATAAAGAAGATATCTTCGAATTTGAAGGTGGTCTGGGCTCGTTCGTAGGCTTCCTGAACGAAGGCAAGACGCCTGTTAGTGACATCTTTCACTTCAATACCGAACAGCGTGAAGACGGTATCGGCGTTGAGGTAGCAATGCAGTGGAACGATGGCTTCCAGGAAAGCATCCACTGCTATACCAACAACATTCCTCAGCGTGATGGTGGTACTCACCTTGCGGGCTTCCGTGCAGCACTGACGCGCTCACTGAACACCTACATCACGGCTGAAGGTCTGGATAAGAAAGCCAAAGTAGCAACTACCGGTGACGACGCCCGTGAAGGTCTGACGGCGATTATTTCGGTTAAAGTGCCTGATCCTAAGTTCAGTTCACAGACCAAAGACAAGCTGGTATCCAGCGAAGTGAAGCCTGCGGTTGAGCAGGAAATGGGTCGTCTGTTCCAGGAATTCCTGTTGGAAAACCCGCAACAGGCAAAAGACCTGGTCGGCAAGATGATCGACGCTGCCCGTGCCCGTGAAGCGGCCCGTAAAGCGCGTGAAATGACCCGTCGTAAAGGTGCTCTGGATATCGCCGGTCTGCCAGGTAAGCTGGCTGACTGTCAGGAAAAAGACCCGGCTCTGTCCGAAGTGTACCTGGTGGAAGGGGACTCTGCGGGCGGTTCTGCGAAGCAGGGCCGTGACCGCCGGACTCAAGCGATTCTGCCGCTTAAAGGTAAGATCCTTAACGTTGAAAAAGCCCGCTTCGACAAGATGCTGTCATCTGCCGAAGTCGGCACGCTGATTACCGCACTGGGTTGTGGTATCGGCCGTGAAGAATTTAATCCGGATAAACTGCGTTATCACCGTATCATCATCATGACCGATGCTGACGTCGACGGTGCGCACATCCGTACGCTGTTGTTGACCTTCTTCTTCCGTCAGATGCCAGAAATCATCGAACGCGGTCACATTTATATTGCCCAGCCCCCACTTTACAAGATCAAGCGTGGTAAGCAGGAGCAGTACATCAAAGACGAAGACGCGATGGAAAGCTACCTGACCCACATCGCCCTCGAAAAAGCGGCTCTGCACCCGTCTGAGGGCGCTCCGGCCATTACAGATCAGGCGTTTTCAGATCTGGTAGCCCAGTACCGCGCCGCACAGGAAACCGTTGACCGTATGGCCAACCTGGTGCGCAAAGAAGTACTGCACGCTATGCTGACCCTGCCGCGCGTTACTACTGACATGATGGCAAGCGAAGTTGCGATGACAGAATGGACTGAGAAACTGCGTGATTCTCTTCCAGACGCAGGTCGCAGCGGCTCTCACTTTGAAGTGAGCGTAGTGAAAGATTCCGAGCGCAGTAACTTCAACGTTGACGTGAAAGTGATCACCCACGGTATGGCACGCGACTACATCCTCGATACTGAGTTCTTTACAGGTAACGGCTACAACAAGCTGGCTGCCATGAGTGAGAAGCTGAGCGAGACGCTGGAAGAGGGTGCCTACATCCAGCGTGGTGAACGCGTTCATATGATCGGCGACTTCTGGGATGCAGTGAAATGGCTGCTTCACGAAGCGCAGAAAGGCTTCAACATCCAGCGCTATAAAGGATTGGGCGAGATGAACCCGGAACAGCTGTGGGAAACCACCATGGACCCGGAAACCCGCCGCATGTTGCAGGTGACCATCGAAGACGCCATCGGCGCCGACAAAATGTTCACCACCCTGATGGGCGACGATGTAGAACCACGTCGTGCCTTCATTGAAGCGAACGCACTGAACGTAGCGAACCTGGACTTCTGATCCGCGTTAGTTGCTTTGAGTGAACCTGAGAAGCCCTGTCTGACGGACGTTAGACGGGGCTTTTTGTTTTGAGGTCGGAGTGATTAAACCTATTCGGCTCATTCCGTGAGCCGAATAACCCGCCTAATCGGCTCATATGGCAACTTATGTTATTTAGCGACCATTGAATATCACTCCTCGATCAGTAATGATCTTTATCTCATTTATCACCACGGTTGTTATGCCTGAGGCTTCATGTAAGCCACGCAGAGCGCTTTTAACCAATCAGGAGGGACGTTGTATGGCTATCAAGGAAAGTGTCGGAGACGGCGGTATAAACGCATCTGCAGATGTCCGTGTTATTCAGGCAGCCCTGAATGGTGTGTTAAAGCCAGCGAAGCCTTTGGCGATTGATGGTCTGATTGGCCCGGCGACGATTGGTGTGATCCGGGATTTTCAGGATGAGAAGGTAGGCTTGCGTAACCCGGATGGGCGGATTGATCCCGGTGGCCGGACTCTGCGTACGCTGGAGAAACTTCTGCCGAAAGAGCTGAATGAAGATGCTCTTGCGGGGGTAATGTGCTCTGCCTCCAAGCGCATCGTTGAAACCTATTTCCCGTTACTGCAGCACGATTGCAAAGATCATTGTGCAATCAGCTCTCCGCTGCGCTTGGCGCATTTCCTGTCACAGATTGGCCATGAGAGTCTGTCGCTACAACTGACTGAGGAATTGGCCTCTGGCGAGGCGTACGAGGGCAGAGCAGATCTGGGTAACACCGAGCCCGGTGACGGCGTGCGCTTTAAGGGCCGGGGTCTGATTCAACTGACCGGCCGCTATAACTATGAGCGTTATGCGGAGTTTGCGGACATCGACACCTCAAAGCCTGATTGGCCAGAGCTGTTGTCGACTCCTGAACATGCCTTACGGGTAGCTATCTGGTTCTGGGAACAGCGCGGGCTTGCGGATAAAGCGGATCACGATGATGTGAAAGGCATTACCCGCGCAATTAATGGCGGTTACAACGGGCTGGAAGATCGCGAAGATTACCTGGCCCGGGCAAAGTTCTTTCTGACCTGATGACTTGATGATCTGAACTAGCCATTAACCATTAGCTAGGGGTCAGGAGTCAGTAATCAGGCCGCTTTCCAGGCCTCGATTTCGGTTTTCCACTTTTCAATCAGCTCACGGTTATCGTGATCTTCTGGGTGGAAGTCGTCGCGGTAGAAATCTTTGAACGGCTCTTTGATGCAGGTAAACATGCCGGCTTCACCAAATAGCATGGTCCAGGCTTCTTTGGTTTGTGCCCAGCTCGGCATACGGCGTGCTGCCCACAGCAGGTAGATGGTCCGGCCGAAGGTCAGGGTAGGGAAGAGCACAGCAATCGCGCGCATGATGCGCAGCAGCATTTTACGCTTACCGCCGGTAGTCATGTAGACATCGAAGGCAACCGACTTGTGTTCGATCTCTTCAATGGCATGCCAGATCATCATGTATTTGATCGATGGGTGCATACCTTCAAGCTGTTCAGGGTGAGTAAGTACATACTCAGCCACGATAGCTGTGATGTGCTCAAGGCACACAGTTGCTGCCAGGCGCTC
>JAYNJA010000158.1:0-2149 GCA_038109705.1 Thalassolituus sp.
CTGCGGTACATCAGATGGCAATTGCGGTTGAAGAAGTCGCGAAAAACTCCAGCAGCGCCCATCAGGCGACTGAAGAAGTAGTTTCACTGTCGTCAAAAGGTCAGAGCGCAAATCAGCAGGCGACTCAGGTAACAGAAGAGTTGGTAGGTAGTCTCGATGCCAGTGCTCAGGCTCTGGGGGAGCTTCAGCGGGACAGCCAGAATATTTCGAAAGTACTGGATGTGATCAAAGGTATTGCGGAGCAGACTAACCTGCTGGCGCTGAATGCTGCTATTGAGGCGGCCCGGGCAGGAGAGCAGGGACGAGGCTTTGCGGTTGTGGCTGATGAGGTTCGTACGTTGGCGCAGCGCACGCAGGAATCGACCGTTGAAATTGAAGAGATGGTCTCGCAGTTTGTCAGTGGTACTCAGGCAGCGGTTGCCAGTATGAGCAAAAGCAGTGGTCTGGGCCATAAAAACATCGAATACGCGCGTGATGCTGGCGAACAGATGGGGCGTATGACAGAGGCTGTGCGACGTATCAATGATATGAATATGCAGATTGCCAGTGCCGTAGAAGAGCAGACCAGTGTCGCTGGTGAAGTGAATATGAATGTAACGTCAATCACCAACGCATCGGAAGATATTCTCATAGCGATCAAACAGACCAGTGCTGAGGCCGATGTTCTGCTGACGACAGTGTCTGATATGAATCAGGCGTTGATGTGCTTTAAATTGAAGTAAACTGTTCCATGCAAAGTCCGGTTGCTTAACAGTCTTCGTAATCTACAGTATTGATTGTTAGCATCTGTTCAGAGCGGCTTTTCAGCCGCTTTTTTGTTTCCCTCGTTTAGATATTTCCACTTGCCCTTCTTTGGTTAAACCCAGAGCTGGTCAGAAAACGCTATTCATTCGCTGTTTTTATAACTCTTTTGGCGTATTACGCCTTATATTCATAGTAAAAGGTAATGCATTTCCTTTTAACTATAAGCCTTGCCTTATGGTAGACATAAAAAACTATGCAGATGGAGTTTTTCCGGCCCCGTGTATCATACACATACTGAAGCCCGGAAAGTTCCGGGTGGGTGCATACAGCCACAAGCTCTGCACCATGGCATATACCCGTGCCACTGAGACAATCTGATCCTTGCCTATCGGCGCGATCTTCGCCTGTTGGAGATATATCGTATGAACGCAATCAAAGTAGATGCCTTGCTGGTTGGCAGCGGCGTAATGAGTGCCACTCTGGCTACCTTGCTCAAGAAGCTGGATTCTTCGATGAATATTCTCATGCTCGAGAGACTGGATCAGGTTGCTGCTGAAAGCAGTGACGGCTGGAACAATGCCGGTACCGGCCACGCCGGATATTGTGAACTGAATTACACCCCTCAAGGCGCCGATGGTGATGTTGCTATTGAGCGTGCGCTGGCGATCAATGCCAACTTCGAAATTTCTCAGCAGCTCTGGTCTTCCCTGATCGCTTCAGGAGACCTGCCAGCGCCGGATCAGTTTATTAATGCGACACCTCACATCAGTTTTGTCTGGGGTGTGAAGAATGTTGAATTTCTGCGCAAACGTTACGAGAAGCTGTCTGCACATCATTTGTTTGGGGGTATGGAGTACAGCGAAGACCCATCGGTACTGAAGCAATGGATGCCGCTGGTGATGAATGGTCGCGAAGGTAACGAGCCAGTTGCAGCCACTCGTATTGAGCATGGCGCCGATATCGACTTTGGTTCACTGACCCGTAATCTTGTTGGCAGCCTCGAAAAGCAGTCAGGTTTCGACCTGCGTCTGGGTCATGAAGTTACTGCCCTGAAGAAAAACGGCGGTAATAACTGGCATGTAACACTGAAGAATCGCAAGACCGGTAAAAAAGAACAGATCACGGCAGGATTTGTCTTCCTGGGCGCCGGTGGTGGCGCTCTGCCGTTACTGCAGAAGTCAGGCATCCCTGAAGGTAAAGGTTACGGTGGCTTCCCGGTTTCGGGTCAGTGGTTGGTATGTCAGGATGAGAAAATCGTGCAGCAGCATCATGCCAAGGTATACGGCAAGGCCGCTATTGGTGCGCCTCCTATGTCTGTACCACACCTGGATACCCGTATTATTAATGGTAAGCCAGCGCTTCTGTTCGGCCCGTACGCAGGTTTTACGACTCAGTTTCTGAAGGC
>JAYNJA010000158.1:2249-6771 GCA_038109705.1 Thalassolituus sp.
AAAGGTCGTGGTAAACTAGAGTTCGGTACGGAGTTGGTAGCTGCAGAAGACGGCACACTCGCCGCATTATTGGGTGCATCACCAGGTGCATCCGTGGCTGCGCAGGCGATGATCGACGTACTCGAACGTTGCTTCCGCATGCGTATGGATGGCGGTTGGAAAAAACAACTGAAAAATCTGGTTCCATCCTACGGTCAGTCACTGATTGAAAACGCAGACCTCCTCAAGCAGGTGCGTAACAACACGCTGAGCACGTTGGGCCTCCATGAACACGAAGAGACAGAAGGCTATCAGCGATCCGCTGGCTGAACATTCCGCGATGTAGTTTATCCCTAAATTTTCATGAAACCGTTATGCGGTCAGTACGCTGACTGCAGACGGTTCATTTTGCTTTAAAACTTCTCATTTAAACTTTTAAATTCACAGGAGTATCTACCATGTTAATTGGTGTACCTAAGGAAATTTATCCGGGTGAAGCCCGGGTCGCTCTGATCCCGTCCGGGATTCAGGCGCTGCTGGACAAGGGCTTTGCCGTTGTTGTTCAGGAAGGCGCAGGCGATGCAGCGCACTTTGGCGATGAAGAGTATCGCGCTTGTGGTGCCAGCATTGCTCCGTCTGCTGAATCTCTTTATGAGCAGGCAGATATTATTCTGAAAGTACGTAACCCTCAGTCTGAAGAACTGCCGCTGCTGAAAGAAAACAGCACGCTGATCTGTCTGATGGATGCCTGGTTCAACCTGCCAATGGTAGAAGCACTGGCGGCGAAAAATGTCCGTTCTTTTGCGCTGGAATTTATTCCTCGTACTACCCGTGCCCAGTCTATGGACGTGCTCAGCTCAATGGGTGCGATCAGCGGCTACCGTGCAGTCCTGGCCGGTGCTATGGCACTGCCACAGTACTTCCCGATGCTGATGACTGCTGCGGGTACGATTCACCCAGCCAAAGTATTCATCATTGGTGCTGGTGTTGCCGGTCTGATGGCTATCTCTACAGCCCGCCGTCTGGGGGCCGTGGTAGAAGCTTATGACACACGTGCAGAGGTTCGCGAGCAGGTTGAATCTCTGGGTGCGAAATTCGTTGAATTCGACCTCGAAACGGAAGAAGGCAACAGCTCTGGTTACGCCAGTGAGAAGTCTGAAGAGTTCTACCGCAAGCAGCGCGAACAGATGACTACCAAGATCTCTCAGGCAGATCTGGTTGTTACTACGGCTGCGATCCCTGGTAAGCCGTCTCCACGTCTGATCACCAAAGACATGCTGCACTACATGAAGAAGGGTTCAGTGATTGTTGATCTGGCCGCAGAGCGTGGCGGTAACGTTGAAGGCACAGTTGCTAACGACAAGGTTTACCTCGATGGCGTCACCATTATTGGTTACACCGACCACCCAGGCCGTGTTCCTGTTCACGCGTCTCAGCTGTTCACTAAGAACATCTCTACCTTCCTGCTGAATATGGCGGCGGACGGTGAGCTGACCGTAAATATGGAAGACGACATTGTAGCGGCCACTCTCGTGACAGAGAGCGGTGAAATCAAACACGAAGGCCTGAAAGCTCAGGTTAACGGCGGCCAGGAGTAATTCTTATGGAAATGTTCATCATGAGCCTCACGATTTTTGTGCTGGCTGTTTTTGTTGGTGTGGAAGTAATTAACAAAGTACCACCAACGCTGCATACCCCGCTGATGAGTGGTACCAACGCGATTTCAGGCATCGTGGTTGTTGGTGCGATCCTGAGTTCTGGCGGCAGTGAGCACACCACTGTGCTGTCTACCGTACTGGGTGTGATCGCGATTGCACTGGCGACTATTAACATTGTGGCGGGCTTTATGGTTACCGACCGCATGCTCAACATGTTTAAAAAGAAGTAAGGGGCACTTAATTCATGGAAATCCTGATAAATATTGGTTACCTGGTTGCTGCCGTACTTTTCATTCTCGGCATTAAGGGCATGACCAAGCCTAAAACAGCGGTTCGCGGCAATCAGATGTCAGCGGCAGGTATGCTGGTGGCTGTGATTGTTGCTTTGCTGGATCACAATGTCGTCAGCTACGAATACATCATTATCGGTGTACTTATCGGCGGCGTTATCGGTGCCTTAATTGCTAAGAAAGTTGCAATGACTGATATGCCAGAGCTGGTAGCAGCACTGAACGGTATCGGTGGTGGTGCATCTCTGCTGGTGGCTTCTGCAAACTACCTCGAAAGCCAGAAGCTGGCTGAAATGGGTAAGTTCGTTCCTACGTACGACTGGTCTATCGCGGTAATTCTGTCGATTCTTATTGGTGCTGTGACACTGACCGGTTCTTTTATTGCCGTTGGCAAACTGAAAGGCCGTATCGGTGATGCTAAGCAGGTTCGTCTGTTTAAGTGGATTGTAAAACTGAGTCTCCTCACTTTGCTGGCGGGTGCTGCATATTTTGCTGCATTTGATCCGCTGCATTCTGATCTGCTGATCGCAGGTCTGATTGTTCTGTGTCTGGTACTGGGTATCTGTCTGGTCATGCCGATTGGTGGTGCCGATATGCCAGTAGTTGTTGCGTTGCTGAACTCCTATTCGGGTCTGGCTGGTGCGGCTGCAGGTTTTGTATTGGGCAACAACGGTCTGATCATTACCGGTTCTTTGGTAGGCGCATCCGGTATCATCCTGACAAGCATCATGTGTAAAGCAATGAACCGTTCACTGACTAACGTACTGTTCGGTGGTTCTATGTCAGAGAGTGTGGGCATCAGCCGCTCTGAAAACGATGCGTTTTACGAAGGCAAAGTTAAGTTCTCGTCTGCTGACGAACTGGCCATGCTGCTTGATGGCGCGCAGAACGTGGTATTTGTTCCGGGTTATGGTCTGGCGGTTGCTCAGGCGCAGCACGCAACCCGTGAACTGGCAAATATGCTGGAAGCGCAGGGTGCAAAAGTTAAGTACGCCATTCACCCGGTTGCCGGTCGTATGCCTGGCCACATGAACGTACTGCTGGCTGAAGCCGAAGTGCCGTACGATCAGCTGGTAGAAATGGATACCATTAACCCTGAATTCTCACAGACCGATGTTGCTATCGTTCTGGGTGCGAACGACGTGGTTAACCCTGCTGCATCGCAGGACCCTAATTCTCCGATTTTCGGTATGCCGATTCTTAACGTTCACCATGCGAAGACTGTGGTTGTGGTTAAGCGTGGCCTGTCGCCAGGTTTTGCTGGCATTCCAAACGAACTCTTCATCCGTGACAACGCTCTGATGGTATCTGGTGATGCGAAGAAGGTCCTGCAGGATACTATCGCTGCGCTCAAGGATCTGTGATCGTCGCTAATGTTCTGAGCCTTAACTACTTAAAAAAGGGTTAAGGTCAGAACAATGGCATTTGGCCCGCATCGCGGGCCTTTTTTATGCCTGTCGTTTTAGCATTGTTTCTGGCGTTGCTTTTAGGATTGTTTCGTTTACGCGAGCCATGTTTCTCACCAATCGCCTGCGCAGCTGAAAAGAACTCCTGATCGCGGATGCGCTTGAGATCTGCGCGTGCAAGGCGTGATGCCTGCGTAAAATCTACCAGAGGGCGCGGATAACTCCCGCCGATAAAACAGCCTGATTTTTCCTGCTGGGCTTTGGGCATCAGCCAGGGTTCGAATATCCACTGATCAGATACCCCCAGCAATTCGGGTATCCAGCGGCGTACAAATACCCCATCAGTATCAAGGCGCTGTGCCTGCAATACCGGGTTGTACATACGTGGGATATTGATGCCGGTAGTACCCGCCTGCATCTGAATCTGTGGGTAATGAATACCGGGTTCGTAATCAATAAACAATGAGGCCAGCCATTGTGCTACTGGTTGCCAGGGGAGTGCTAAGGGGTAGCTGGCGACCGATACCAGCATGGCGCGCATACGGAAATTGACCCAGCCATTGGCAATTAAGTAGCGCATTGAGGCATCGACCATGGGCCAGCCGGTATTGCCGGTCTTCCAGGCGTTGAATTTAGCCTCATCAAAGGGGCGGTTCAGCTGTTCAGTAGCGGGGTGTAGATTGCGGAATTCCATATCCGGCTGATCTTCAAGCTTCTGGATAAAATGGCAGTGCCACCACAAGCGCGATTCGAACGCAGACAGGCTGGCTTTCCAGCGGCCTTCACTCGACCTGCGTTTTGCCCGGATTTTCTGCACCAGCTCACGCATACCGATACAGCCCAGTGCCAGATAAGGGCTTAGTCGTGAGCAGCCATTTTCGGCACTGAGGGGTGAGCTGATGGAACCTCGATAAAACTCGCTACGGCGCTGCATAAAATCATTCAGGATTGCCAGGCCGTAACTGCGGCCACCTCGTTGCGGTGATGGGCAATAAGGCAGACTGCAGCTAACAGCAGCGGGTAGATTTTCCGGAGGATGGAAGACTTGCGAGGTAAATTCTGGAAGTGATATATCAACCAACCTCACTGACGGAATTGGCAGCTGTGGCTTCGACATCCATTTGTTCCAGTAGCTGGCCCAGTCATCACGGTTTGTGTTCGGCCGGAGTACGCCATTCTGAGGGTACTC
>JAYNJA010000159.1:0-5514 GCA_038109705.1 Thalassolituus sp.
ATCCTTCTATTCATGTGAAATTTGCCCGCAAGCTCGCCCGCACATTTGAGGGTCAGCCAAAATGCGTTGACCGGATTATTTATGAATTTGCACCACATGGGTCTACCTATCAGCGCGCTGCTACCTCTGGCCAGCTGGATCACGCTACAACAGCCGTTCTGAGCAGCTGGGGCGATATCGGCGAGAAGCTGCGTGAAAATCCGGAAGAAGCGTTTGCTCTGATGAATACCCGCCTCTTCCGCAGCGGCGTTCCTGCCGAGGCCATCACGCATATGCTATCGATGCCAATTAAAGTTGCCGAGCTGGATGCCGCAGTGAAAGATCGCCCGGAACCAGTCGCCATGGATAACCTGGGTTGGGACCTGTTTCACCAGCTGCGTTCCGACTGGCCAGACAGTATTCCATTTGGTGGTTGGTCTGAGCGCTATCGCGGTGGCTTCCCTCCGACGGCTAGCCCACGTGCTCTGGAACTGTCTGATGAAGTGATGCGCCGCATGCAGGACCCTGTACGCATGGAGCGTTCACGCCAGCAACGTATCGCCTGCTGCGATATGCTCGAGCTGCACATTGACCCGCAGATGATTGCTGACGTTATCCAGACCATACGTTACGCGCAGTCCGTCGCCAAAGACGTTGATATCGTCATCATGCCGCTGAATCAGGACATAGTTCAGATCTCTGATCAGGGTATGCAGAATTTCGCCAAAGCGCTGGATGAAATTGTCGCTGCAACCGGCGTGGATATTGTAGACCTCTACAAAACGCCTTATCTGGGCGTCGAGTACTTCTTCGATGTTGACCACTACACCATCTTTAAAGGGCGTCACAAGGTAACGACCCTGATGGCTGAGAAATACGCAGAAAGCGCAATAGCCACTGCAGAGTAAAACCGTATGCTGTTTAATACACCGGTTTTTTTCTGGTTTTTTGCCGGATTTTTTATACTTTATAACTTCGTATTTACGGCGCACCGTAAACACCTCTGGCTACTTCTGATTGCCAGTCTGGTGTTTTACGGTTCATGGAATTACGCCTTTATTCCGCTGATCGTATTCAGTGCGCTTTCCGATTACGTGATCGCCGGATTCATCGAGCAGGCAAAAGACAACCAGACACGGCGAAAACAGCTGGTTACCCTCAGTGTGGTCATCAACCTGAGCGTTCTCGGTATTTTCAAATACAGTAATTTCGTTCTGCAAAGTGCCCAGGACTTCCTTACCGTATTCGGCGCAGAAGTCAGCCTGCCGATGCTTAGTATCATTCTGCCTGTCGGTATTTCTTTTTATACCTTCCAGAGCATGAGCTACACCATTGATGTCTATCGCGGTCACATGCAAGCGCATAAAGGCTTTACGGAGTTTCTTGCTGCTCTTTCCTTCTTCCCACAGTTAGTCGCTGGCCCAATTCTTCGCGCCCAGCATATCCTGCCGCAATTTGACCGGATGCCGGTTCCTACGATGGATAACGTCCGTAGTGGTCTGCTGCTGGTGATGGTAGGGCTACTGAAGAAAACCATGGCAGATATGATGGCTGGCCCAGCGGCAGCGGCCTTCGACGCGGATGCCAGCATCAGCCAACTTGATGCATGGATCGGAGCTCTGGCATTTACCGCACAGATTTACGGTGACTTCAGCGGCTACACCGACATTGCTATCGGCATCGCCCTGCTGATGGGCTTTCACATACCGCCCAACTTTAATCTGCCGTATTTCTCAACATCACCAGTCGACTTCTGGCGGCGCTGGCATATATCCCTTTCAAGCTGGTTGCGTGATTACCTATATATTTCCGTCGGAGGTAACCGCAACGGACACCGGACACGTAACGTCTTTATCACCATGCTATTAGGGGGCCTCTGGCATGGTGCCGCCTGGACCTTCGTTATCTGGGGCGCATGGCATGGGTTTATTATCAGCGTCACCCACTACCTGACCAACAGCGCCATTGGCCAGAGAATAAATCACAACCTCCTGGCTGTTCGCCTGGCGAAAATCGCTTTTACCTTCTACCTGATTGTTATCGGTTGGGTATTTTTCCGCGCTACCAGCCTCGCCGAGGCCATGGATATGCTGCACCAGATGCATATTCCAAGTAGTGCTAAAACCTCCGCAGGCGCGATGGTTGTTCTTTTGCTGGTCTCAATGGGGCTGATTGCAATGCACCTGATTGACTGGCTGCGACTGCGTTTTGGCCAGGCCGCCTGTAAAAATGATCTTATTCTCTGGCCGGTGCTCGTCATCGGTTTTGTTCTGTTTTTCTTAGCTGGAGATCCAGGCCATGACTTCATCTACTTCCAGTTCTGATCAACGTATTAATCATACGCACCCTGATGATCCACGGCGAAATCAGGCGCGGCGTACAGTTGCCGTTAAAACAATCCTGCTCGGTGGCAGCGCCATGCTGGTCGCGCTGATGATTGTGAATCTGGGCGTTAGCCTGTTAAGGGAGACCTTCCCGAATCCGTTCAGTATTCAACGGATAGAGACGGCCGGTGATGCACTGGGGGCCGCACTTGAGATACCAGACGACGATCCTCGTGAGATTGTTTATGTACTGGGCTCATCACTTATTCAGTTTGGTTTTTCACCCGATATTTTCGATCAGGCAATGGCCAGGCGAGGCACTCCGACGATTTCTTTTAACTACGGTTTCGGTAATGCCGATCCATCCATCCATGAAAAATTCGCTTTAAAATTAGCACGTACCTTTGCCGCGCAGCCTGAGAAGATAGACCGGATTATTTACGAGTTCTCGCCATTTCAGGCAACCCAGCAGCGCGCAAAATCAACCGGCCAACTTGATCATGCTGCCACTGCGGCCTTAATGAACGCCGAAGACCTCACAGAGGTATTGCTGAAAGACCACGATGAAGCCATTGCTCTGCTCAATACGCATTATCTGCGCGATGGAGTCCCTGCTGAGGCCATCACCAATATGCTGGCGTTACCCATCAAGAATGCAGGCCTGGTTGAAGCAAACCTGAGCGAAGAAGCTCCAGAGCCGCTTGAAGGACGTGGCTGGCAGCTATACAACCAATTGAAAGAAGAATGGCCGCAGGCTTCTCCGCCGGGCGGCTGGATCGATAAGCACCGGGGCGGCCTGCCACCCTCAGCCAGCCCTGAAGCAATGGCGCTGGCCGAAGAAGTTATGCAGGTAATGCAGGACCCGTATCGCATGGAAGCCGCCCGGCAACAGCGAATTGCCTGCTGCGATATGCTCGACCTGCATATCGACGACCAGATGCTGGCGCACTTTATTCAAGCGATAAAATACGCGCAATCTGTTAGTAAAAAAGTCGACCTGCTTCTTATGCCCCGTAATCAGGACATCATTCAACTTTCTGAAGAAGGAAGAAGAAATTTGCAGGCGGCTTTGCAGCGTATTCAAAAGGAAACCGACGTAAACATCATTGACCTCTCTGTTGAGCCTTACTTCTCTGTGAGCGATTTCTTTGATGCCGATCATCTGACTATTTTTAAAGGCAGGGCAAAAGCGTCCAGACTGCTTGCAGACACATTACTGGGTAAACAGAACACTCCTGAACGCTCCGACTCATCCTCTCAACTGGCGGCTGAGTAGCGCTTTCGCTGCTGCCCGTTATAAGACACAAAAAAACCCGGCATTGCCGGGCTTTCAAGGTTCGCGCAGTCGCTACGCTTAGTTTGCACGACCAGTGAACTTACACTCTTCAGTGTTCACCTTAATACGATCGCCTTCCGCGATATGCTCTGGCACCTGAACCACCAGACCAGTCGTCAGTGTTGCAGGCTTAGTACGAGAGGTCGCAGATGCGCCTTTCATTGCCGGAGCCGTTTCAACAATCACCAGTTCAACGATGGTAGGCACATCGATACCAACGGCGACTTCATTCAGAACAATAGCCTGCATACCCTGTGTCTCTTCAGTGATGAACTGGGCTTCTTCTTCAATCTGACTCTTGTTCATTGTGTACATGGTGAAGTCTTCAGAATCCATGAAGTTGTACTCATCACCATCAATGTAAGACAGAGCCACCTGACGACGCACCAGATCCGCGAGGTTCAGCATATCGCTGTCTTTGAACGACTCATCCAGCTTAGCGCCGGTCACAACGTCGTACATACGCATACGGTATATAGAACCACCAGCACGGCCCTGCGGCACAGAACGCTCGATGTCTTTTACGAAGTACACACTGCCGTTGTGTTCAACCGCAGCATTCTTTTTGATTTCACTGGCCTTAGGCATGGTGCTTACGCTCTCAGTAAGAAAATTTCAGGGCGTGAGATTACACCAAGCCAGTAAAGAATCAATAGCCTGACTGGCACAACCATACCGTCAAAAAGGGATACAAGATTCACCTGGCAGACACTGCCCAGCGATAAGCAGATCACTCACAGTCCAACCTGACTCCAGAGACGTGTAGTCTATCCAATGATTCAGCGGATATTCTCTGGACAGCCCGATGGGCAGCATCGGGATTATCTTGTTAACGTCATCAAATGGGGAGTACGTATACGTGTAAGTGCTACCGCGGACTACGACGCCGTCTTCTGTTTCGGTATAAACCCGACTGGCGAGCTTCCCTGCCTCGGTATAGCTATACTCCGAACGCGTCTCACTATCAAAGATCCCATCACCGTCTGTGTCAGACTGATAGTGCAAAAGCACCCGCCTACCGTAAGAATCTTCGACGATGGTGCCTACCGACCTAGTCTGTATCTGACCTTCCGCATCTGCTCTCGTCGTTTCAGTGGTGTGAACCACCTGATCGCCAAATGCAGACTGAGAATAAAGCGTCGTGGTGACAGATGCTTCAGACTCCGTTACTCTGGAGACAATTTCTCCGTTAACATAGATTTCTCTTTCTTCCTGAGTCGATGAATTCATCAATACTTCGCTGAGGAATCCAGAGTCATCGTATGCGTAGCTAGTGGTCGTACTCGCACTTTCCTCAAGAACCAGCCTGTCCTGCTCATCGTAATAGTAAGTGGTCGTACGAATATCACCAGGGGCACCATAGGACTCCATTTCAATCAGCCCATTTTCGTTAAAACGTCGAAGGCTTTCATAAGTGACCTCGCTAACACCATCCCCATCTCTGTCGGAAACACTGGTCTCACGGACTATTTCCCCCTGATCATTAAACTCTTTTTCTACAGCCCAGCCTTCTTCCAGATCTCCGTCATTATAAATTCGACGGGATGAAAGCAGCTGATTGACCAGCCCCTTTTCACTATATTCTGTTGTTTTAATCAGGGACTTTTCATAGCTGGTCGAATCATCGACATAAAGGTATGCCTCTGATGAAGTCACCCGTCCCAATAAATCTCGTTCGACCGTCTGTTCCCACCGCGCCTCTGTCAGATCAGGGTTATCTGTAAATTCAAAACTCTGAGTCAGTCCTACTCGTCGCCCACGTTCGTCAAACTGAAAACGAAGTGTATTCTGATAATCGAGAATAGAAGGCCACCAATTTAAGAAAAAACCAGAAGGACTGGAATATCCCACCCAATCCCGAACAAACCAGGACAG
>JAYNJA010000159.1:5524-6764 GCA_038109705.1 Thalassolituus sp.
ATCATGAAGGTCATACAGCTGATCGGTTCCTGAGACAACGGAGAGTGCGTTCCCCTGTTCATTAAACTCCAGAGTTAGCAAATCAATGCTAGCTTCTTCGCGAATTTGTTTAATACCTGTTAGTGCGAAATCATCAGAATAGGTGAAAGAGTAATCCCAACCTGAGTTCTCGATATATTCAGGTAGCCCATTAACGACATACTGATATTTTGTCGATGATAGTTGCTTCCCGATTTCATCTATTTTCTCAGACGTTGAAATCAGCTCAGCCGATAACTTCTTACCCGTAATTTCGTAAAAGTCATACAGCAGAGTCGATGGCTCCGGAATATCGGAGAGAGGATCAAAGCCAGCTAACTGCGATACTTCCCCCAAGCGGGTGATAAAAAACTCCCGGGAACTGACGTTCAGGTCGAGTACCCGTGGTTGAAGGCGCTTATCCCAGTCTCCCAGGTCGATCCCATCCAGAACATTATTATTGTTATCGAACAAGGAAAGGAATCCTGCAGTATTCAGTGCCTGATGAAGGTTGTTTGCTTCTCCGGAGGTATATATTGGTAGTAGTTCTTCCAATGTACCCGGTAAGAACCCCGATTCAGCAAAATCAGCCAATGAGATACTGCCAGTCGCGGGGAGTGTGATCAGCTCGGTTCCTCCCAGTGAGAAGGTCACTGACCCATCAGTGTCGTCATACAGATAGCGACCGCGGGAGTCCGTCAGGCCAGTGTGTGAAGAGGTTGTATATCGTAATCCCGTTATCACTGTAGATTCGCTGCTGTACTCACTGCATGCGGCGATGAAACAGATCAATAATAACGACGTCAACACTCTGAACATCTGAACAACAATCCCTGTAAAAGTTGGTAAATACTAACACAGCTCAGCCCCCTGAACGCTATCCTTGCACCTCACCCTCTGGCTGAATGGAAGAGCATCGCTGGCAAACGCAGGCTTTACGTCTCTGAGCCGCAGGTATCTGTTCAAGCACGGCCTCCGGAATCGTCATCGACACACACCAACAATCGACGTCGAACCGACCTTCACGGGCCGGGCTGCAGTGGTTTTCACCACCACACAGCGGGCACTGATGTGCGGCCAGAGGTTTAACGTCCTTAGTAGAGTTCTGATCAGGCACGGGTCAGCCCAGTAAAATAGATGTCCGCCAGAATAACACGACTTTCAACTCGCCAGACGAATGCCGGTAAACTGCCAGCGCAGTTCTGGCTGAAAGAAATTGCGG
>JAYNJA010000160.1:0-6737 GCA_038109705.1 Thalassolituus sp.
GAACATACTTAACTGGCGCGTCAGGTCATCGGCCAGTTTTTTCATACTGACAGACGCAGATCGAAGATTATCTGACACTTCCTTCTGCCCATCTGCCGACTGAGCAACCGACGCCAGATTACGATCCATTTCAGTGGCCACCTGCTCCTGCTGCGTCACTGATGCAGCAACCTGCATATTAAGATCCGTTACCTCCGTCATCTGTGCGGAAATCTCAGACAACTGACGTTGTGTCGAATCTACCTCCTCTGCACATGTCCGCGTCTCTGTCGCACTTAGCTCCATCGCTTTTACCGAGTCCTGAGCAACCTGAGTAATGGTTTCGATAACTTCTTTAATTTCCGTAGTGGCCACACCAGTACGCTGAGCAAGGGTGCGCACCTCATCCGCGACGACAGCAAAGCCTCGACCGGATTCACCTGCGCGGGCAGCTTCAATGGCAGCATTCAATGCCAGAAGATTGGTCTGCTCTGAAATACTGGCAATCACTTCCGCCACATTCGAAATCTGCTCAGCAGAAGCATTCATTTGGGTAATTGCAACAGCGGCGCTCTCCAATTGCTGCAATACCAGATACACACGCTGCTGTACCGCGTCCACCGACTGTGCACCTGTCGAAGCTGAATCGGTAACGTTGCTCATTTTCTTTGCTGCTTCCCGAGCTATGTGAGCCATGACCTGGGTTGTCTGTACCATTTCAGTCATGGCTACGGATAACTGGTCCAATTCCCCATATTGCTCATTAGTAACATCGTTAACCCGCTGCATTGATTGTTCAAGCGATACGGACTCGCGGGTTAACCCTTCGCTATCACGCTGAATGCTTTCCAACATCTGGCCAATACGTTCGCGCATTGCATTAATTGCCTTCGAGAGCCGATCGAATTCAGCAGTCCCGGTACTGGAGCAAACAGAAGATAAATCGCCCTGAGCGAGCCGTTCCATACAACTTTCGATATGGCGGACAGGCGTCGCCACTGCGCGGGTAATATAAAACTCACATCCCAACATCAGGCCCAACCAAACAACGAGCAGGACTGCGGTGATGACCATTTTACGGGACACCATTGCATCCAGATCATCAATGTAAACGCCAGTCCCGATAATCAGATCGGTTCCTGCAACAGGCGTCACTGCAGACATTTTGGCTACAGCATCGTTACTACCCGGGCGCGGCCATTTATAAGATACAAAGCCCGTCTTACCGTTCTCTACCGCCCGTTTCATATCACGAAAGAGAAACACGCCATCAGGGTCCCGCGACGATGCTACCGATGTATTATTCAGTGCCGGTTTGAATGGGTGCATCAACATCATCAGGTTCTGATCAATTACGAAGAAATATTCAGAACCCGCATAGCGGCTTTCGCCAAGACCCTGGAACGCTTCCTCAGCCGGCATACCGGACGCAAGCAGTGCAGCAAGTTGACTACTTGCAGATTCAGAAAGATTCCCCAGCTGCTGTTGTTTCTGCTCTATCAGGTGTGTTTTGTAGGTTTGGATATCAGTAAATAAATACACCACCCCAGTCACAAAAATTGCAGCGAGCACCAGGGATAAGCGTTGTCGGATACTGAGCTGGGTGCCTGTCATATAGTCCTCACAATGTTGACCAGCATGTCATTAACAATGTGACTATAGTCGTAGGCTCCAGCCCCGCCAGAGAATGTATTCCAACGGGCCATTTAAGCCACTCCTGCAAACTACTACGCCTCATCTGTCACATATTAAAACAGCCAGATGAAAGACGATTAATGGAGCGACTCAGTCAGAGGAAGGGAGCAATAAAAATAGATAACGGTATAAATTAACATCCGCAAAATGAACGCCGCCAGCGCTGAACGAGCGAACGATCTGGCACAACATCACCAAGGGCAATAGCTAAAGATCGGACGCCTTCGTCTCCTGAAAATCTCACCAGAGCATCACTTAAAGTGTCGAGAGCCCTTTGCCAGCCCTGCTCTGCAGCCTCTGCAAAAAATTGCTGATGTATTTCGGCTTCTACGCCGGTCAGCGTCATATTCCGCATCGACAACAGAGATTTCGCCCGCTGTAACACCGAGGTGCGGGAATCCTCATCACGAAGCCCTGAAAGCAACTCGCCAAGTCCTGCAAGATCGCCTCGTTCCATCAGGATTTCAGCCTCAGCATCCGCATCATTAAACATAATATTCAACCCGCTCTGTAAGAATCGTTGCACACCACTAACACTGATGTCTCCTTTTAACCAACTCAACTCCCCCTGAAGGGCCAGCATAAGTGCTGGAGCAGATCGTACGCCAACAGAATCACACCAGCGCGGGTGCATGTCGGCGCTGATCGAAAGTACCAGGGTGCCTGGCGGAAACAAAGACTGATAACGCCGTATCAACGTCTCGAGCGCTTTACACGGCGCACAATGCTCCCGGGTTATCTCCACCAGCACTGCGCCCTGATGCGTATTGAGTATTTCAGCCAGGGCGTCAGGGTTAACAGAATCAAGTGCCATTTTATATCCTGAAATGCAGTTATCAGTCTTTGTGCGCTATGATAACGGCATTCAACGCTCTTCCGCATCATGTGGCGCCTGACTCACCTGAATAGAGAATACGATGTCCGGTCAAGAACACAGTAATCGTAAAGTTTTCCTAATAAGTAGCCTGGTGATTGTCTGGCTGGCAGGCTCACTTTTTGGCCTGTGGTACTTTCAACAAAAATCAATCCGTCCGTTTATCGCCCAGACCGATTCTCCTGAATCGCGGGATCTCACCAGTATTAACAGAAGTCTGGAGCAACTACTGATTGGCGCTGAGATAGATATTGCCTCGCCCGGGCGCGCTACGCTGGTTCACCTTTGGAATCCCGGATGCTTATGCAACAACGTCAGCGCGCGTCACACTCAAGGAGTGCTTGCAGCCTTCAGCGAGGAACAATTGCAGTTTGTGATGCTTGCGCCCCTGACAGCGGCCGACGAGGAGCTGGCTGAAGCGCGCAAGTTGAATCCACGAGCGAAGATCATACGTTTAACCGCAGACGACGGAATCCCATTGTCTGCGAGCCCCGGGCTTGCGATATTCAGCCCTTCGGGGGAAATGGCTTACTACGGAGCCTACGGCTTCGGTGCATTATGTAGCCTGTCCGACGACAGCTTGTTTACTAGCATGGTGGCGACCCTGTTAGCTGGTGAATCTTATGGGCCTTTCATGAACGTTGCTGGAAGCGGCTGTTTTTGTGCCTGGCCGTCACCCCCTTAGTCAGTAACCTGATGCGTTTGCTGATGTAGCGTATTTGTTGATGCTCTTCGCGCGAAGAACGAAAACCCTCTCCAGAATACAGAAGCCTCGATAACACCAACTTAAGATCGTCACAGGCCGCCCGCTCGTCAGGTAAAATAGTTGCTGCCATATCCAGTAACGTGAGCGGGGATGTACCACCGTGGACATCGGCCCCGTAAGCACGCAGACACTGCTGCAATCGATCAAAAGCCAGAACAAGCGCCGGTTTCGCTTCAGGACGGTGTTGCCACCACATAACCACAGTTGCAGTCAGAAACGTCAACGCAATAAGTCCGGCCAACAGATATAGTCCGTTCAGAAGATCCTTAATTCCGAACCAATCCTTCAGCAGGCCAGCCTGGCGTCCACCATCATATGAGAGCACCCACCGGGACCAGATGTAATTGAGACTATCCCACTGCAGCCGCATGGCATTCAGCCATTGCAGATCCTGTAATCGGTGTACTGATAACAACTGTTCGCTGAGGAAGGTATCTTCCGCTGCAAGGGCCTGCCTCAAGCCACTACTGATACGCTCTGGCGCTACTGCAGCCGTTGGGTCCACCTGAATCCAGTTGTTTCCGTTCCAGAGTTCAGCCCAGGCGTGTGCATCATACTGACGCACGGTCAGGTAACCATCAGGGTGCCATTCACCACCCTGATAGCCAGCAACGAGTCTGGCTGGAATTCCGTTGGCCCGCGCAGCATATACCATGGCAGATGCGTAGTGTTCACAGAAACCACGTTTGCCATCAAACAGGAACCGATCCACTTCATTATCGGGATAAAGCGGCGGCTTAAGTGTGTAGTAGTACTGCCCTTCAGCGATTACCCGGAAAAATGCACGGGCGAATCCCTGCGCATCATCAGGAAGAGATTGTGCCCATTCGCGCACTTTTGGATTACCGCTCAAAGGTAATTTAAGATAACGGTATAAATTACCTTGAGCCAATAGTCGGGGAGAAAGCTTCAACGTCGAATCCAGTCGATATGCGATGCGCTGATACACCTCGCGGTTACTGACAGCCAGGCCGGTTACGCTCATTTCAACAGGCAGCTCTGCACTGTAAGTACCCGCAAGTGAGAAAAGGTAATTCTTTGCGGTAGGCTCCTGAATGACCTCATAGCTATATACCGGACCACGGCCCCCTGCATCAACAAAGACAGGCCCAGGAAATGCCTGAGTCTGCTGATCCAGCGGTGACTGCTCCCAATATTCACCATTGTGAAAATCGAGCGTCATCGCACGCCAGTAAAGATCACGTTGCGGCGGGCGCTCACCATCGAAAGTCACCCGGAATGCGGTATCAGAAGATTGGGTCAGCTGCGATATCTGCCCTGGTCGCATGGAATCTGACAACGCACTGAATCCTGCCTCAGACTGCAGCGCAACACTCCATAAAGGGCCTAGTCGTGGAAAAACAAAATACACTGCGAGCATGAAAGGGACTGATGCCACCATCAGCATTGCGCTGATCTTCAGTACCGGCAGCTCTGGCGTGGAACCACTGCGTAACGCTCCCTGCGCGCTGATCATAGCAACACAATTGAGCCATAAAATAATCATTCCGACAAACCCGCTCAAGACGTCCTGGCGAAACAGGAATCCCGTGGCCAGACAGAACAGAGAGAGAAAAACCAGTACCACAGCATCCCGGCGAGTAGACAACTCCAGAACTTTTAACATTCCGCCAGCGACCAGAAATCCAGAACCCGCCTCCAACGAAAACTGTTTGCCCGTCGAGGTGTACACAGCAGCGCTGGCAAGCACAACAGCGAAAGCTTTGACATATCCGCGTGGATAACTCACAAACCCGCGATGCACCAGAAACCGCCAGCCGGACACAAATGCACCCAGAGAGTAAAACCACCATGCCATGTAGTCTGTATGCCCGTACAACGACAACAGAAACGTAGTAATTAACAAACCGATGGTTCGTCCGGGTAAATTCACATCACTCATCAGTGATCTGCTCCCCAGAGTGCGAGCACTCTCAGACACGCGAAATAGTGTTGCTCTCCTGTTGCGGGGTCAATAATGACTCCGGGCAAACGAAGCCCATACTGCACGCCATTGGCATGAGCCTGTACGACCCAGTCACAAAGAACTGACAGTTTATGTTCCACATTATCTGTGGGAATGGATTCCCAACTCAGCCAGGCTCTGCCGCCGAGTTCAACTTCCCGCTCAATAGTTTTAAGCTCGCCGGTTCGGGCAGAATGCTTCCACGATATACGTTGGATACTGTCGCCCGGCACATAATCACGCAGACCAGATACATCACCATGCCCTGCTGCTACAGAAACGATTTCAACTGCATCATTGCTATCCGCACTGGCGGCGGACAAAAGCAGATCTGAATATTTCCGTTCTGGCCATACGACAACCGGGTATTCCAACGCCACCCAACTCCAGGCAGTTAACAGACCAAAGGGGTACCGGGTATATATTTTTAACCGTCGCGGATGAAAAGCTCCGCGTTTATCTGTTAACAACGGCACATTGACCGTCAGTGTTTCACCAGGTGGCACACTGCAGTCTATAAATTCCTGCCCCGGATACCCCAACTGAAGTGCAACACTCCAGCCATTCCGACTTTTCAGTCTCACTGGCAGCATCAAGGTATCACCACTGAAGACTGAGTCGGCATGACCGGCAGAAATATAAACACCAGCAAGGTTACGGAAAGTGAGCCATATGCTGCCCACTCCCATGCTCAACAACCAGAACGTAAGCGCATACACCAGACTGTTCTGGTAATTAATTGCGGTAAGCAACATGGCTATCAGCAGTGCGCTGAATACCCATCCCGCTGCTGACGGTAAAATGAATACATTACGATGTGACAGTGCCAGCGCAGTTACCGGGGGTATCCGGCGACGCAACCACTCTTTTACCAAAGCGCGACGTTTGTCTTTGATCAGCGTCAGCACAACGATCAGGCCAATACACGGACATGATTAAGCATTTTCTGTCCGGCGCCCACTACCAGCCGATGGTCTGCCACGGAAGACAGAACTGCCTGCACGTCTTCGGGGATAAGATAATCCCTCTCATGCAGCAGCGACCAAGCTTTCGCAACCCTAACCAAAGCGATACCTGCGCGGGGAGACAGACCATGACTGAAGCCACCTTCATAGCGGGAATAAGCCAGCAGACGTTGAACATAATCGAGCACTGCAGGTGATGCACGAACCGCATCGACCTGATGCCTCAAGGCAAGCAACTGCTCTTCACTAACTACCTGCTGCAGCGCGCCAACATCAGCGCGACTGGTCGTACCTTCAAGCAAGGCCCGTTCTGCAGCCTCGTCAGGATAGCCCAGGCTGATACTCAGCAGAAAACGATCAAGCTGTGATTCGGGCAACGGAAAGGTTCCTGCCTGGGACATCGGGTTCTGCGTAGCAATAACGAAAAATGGCTGCGGAAGCTTTAACGACTTCCCTTCTACCGTCACCTGACGCTCTTCCATCGCTTCGAGC
>JAYNJA010000161.1:0-6730 GCA_038109705.1 Thalassolituus sp.
TCAGTTCCGGAGCCTGAGTAATAGGCTTGGGTGGTGCAACCGGCATACTGTCTGGCTTTGGCGCTGTGTCTTCCTCGGCACCTTTTTCGGTATCAACGGACTCCCAGCGTTGCTTCAGAAAGCTGATAAAGGCTTTGTCGTTTTCATCCAGATAATTCTGAAACTCGTTTTGCGTGGACGCCAGCCAACGCTGGTAATCCGACATGCCTTTATTACTATCAGCTTGAGCGACTGCAGAAAACACGAGGCTTAACGCAAAAGGTAATGCCAGCCTAAGGTGTGAGGTACGCAGATACATAAATACTCCTGTATAAAAAAACCGGCACAGAGTTGCCCCAGTACCGGTTTTATTTAAATGCCTTTCAATGCTCTGAGTGCGCGCTTAGCGCATGTTCAGCATTTCTTCGCGCATTTCGTCGAAAGACTTCTGGGCCTGGAATTTCTGCCACAGTGCTTTCTCGTTGTTCATTGAAGTTTTCAGCGCCTGCTCAGCCAGCTGGTTTACTGTGTCTGCATCCAGACCTACCAGTACAACCATGCCGCCGGTCGGGGTTGGCATCTGACGGAAGATTTTGCTGCCTACCAGAGTTTCTTTGGTCAGCTGCTTGGTCGTAGAGGAGTTCACCTGATCAACGGTTTCGTCGTCTGCAGTGCCAGTGGTTTCAGCGTACTGCTTGATCATGTTCTGTACTTCAACCTGCATAGTCTGAGCCAGTTCAACACGTGCAGCGGTTGCGGCCATCTGCTTCATGAAGTTAGGGCCCGCAGCTGATTTGTCGGCATAACCCACAGCGGTCAGGTCAACGCCTTCAACTGGCGCGCCACATACCCAGGCAGGAGCTGGCTGGTTGCTGCCGTCGGCGAAGATGCAGTCAGCAACCTGTGGAGCTGGCTCATTTGAAGAACACGCAACCAGAAGGGTGGCTGCAGCGGCAGTAAACAGGTGACGGATGTTCATCCTTAATCTCCTACTTCATGTATGAAAAAGTCTGGTTCGAGAATAGCGGATGGATTTTTAAATTACCACCATTCGCCGTATGGTCTTACACTCCTTTATACATCGCTCCTGCAACAGTTCCATGACGGATATCACATGCGCTTCAATAATCTTCTTATTCTGACCCCACTGGCATTCATCCTCGCTGCCTGTGCTGCGAAACAACCTCAGTCACCGAACTGGCTTGGCGATCCGGGAGACGGTGTCGTTGCTTCGTGCGGTTTTAACATTAAGGGGCGGTATTACCAGGAAGAGTGCGCGCGGACACGAGCGCGGGAGCAGCTGGCGGCAAGACGCGGTGTGACTGTGAGCAGTGAGTCGGTTCTGCAGGAGCGGGTGCACAACTCAAGTTCGAGTGTGACCATGACGAAGCAGACGGAAGAAGAGGTTGCGTCTGTAACGATTAAAGCCCGCGAACTGGGCACCTGGTACGATGCCCAGCGCGATCTGTTTTACGTCTGGATGGAAGAAAACTGATTCAGTTTCCGTTTCTGACGTAAACGCTGGCTTAAAACATTAATGCTGGTGACCACCAACGCCGTGAGCGTGGCCGTGATCCAGTTCTTCTGCTGTTGCTTCGCGAACTGCAACAACATCAACTTCAAACTGCAGGGTTTTGCCTGCAAATGGGTGGTTGGTGTCGACATCAGCCATAAAGCGGCCAACCTTAACAATAGTTACCTGACGCATGCCCTGTTCTGTGTGAACGGAAGCAACCATGCCTTTCTTCCATACTTTTGCGCCTTGCAGGTGTTTAACCGGTACGCGCTGAACTGAACCTTCGATGCGGTGGCCGTAACCGTTTTCTGGAGTAATGGTGATATCAACATGGTCACCGGCTTCTTTGCCTTCTACGGCCGCTTCAAAGCCTTCAATCATGTTGTGGTGGCCCTGCAGATAAGCAATTGGCTCACCTTCCTGACGGGTGGTTTCAATCAGATTGCCTTCTGAATCTTTCAGGGTGTAGTGCAGCTGCACGACGGTATCTTTTGCGATTTTCATGTCGGTATTCCGGCTCGATGTCTGGCTGGTTACAAGTATGTCTTAGCGTTGGGGCGCAAGTATCCGTGCTCTCAAACCAGCAATCAACAGAAACCCGGATGCATGTATGCCCGATTGAGGCGAGAAAGTCAGGTTGCTCACTCTTGAAGTCGGCTCAGTGCCCCCCATATTAGATATTCATCTATCAATCAGGACAGGTTTCATGACAACGATAGTTTCCGTACGCCGTGGTGACGAAGTGGTAATTGGCGGTGACGGTCAGGTTTCTCTGGGCAATACCGTGATGAAAGGTAATGCCCGTAAAGTTCGCCGTCTGTACGACGGCAAAGTGCTGGCCGGATTTGCTGGCGGCACCGCAGATGCATTTACTCTGTTTGAAAAATTTGAAGCTCAGCTACAACAGCACCATGGTCAGCTGACCCGCGCCGCTGTTGAACTGGCAAAAGAATGGCGCTCTGATCGCGCACTACGCAAGCTGGAAGCCATTCTTGCCGTGGCAGACCATACGGCCTCGTTGATCATCACGGGTAATGGCGATGTATTGCAGCCGGAAGATGATCTGATCGGCGTGGGCTCCGGGGGCAACTATGCCCTGGCATCCGCCCGTGCTCTGCTCGAAAACACCGATCTCAGTGCCCGCGATATCGTTGAAAAAAGCCTCAATATCGCTGGTGAAATCTGTGTGTTCACCAACACCAATCTGACCATCGAAACACTGAAAGCGGGAGAGCAGGCATGAGCCAGATGACACCACGTGAAATTGTTCACGAGCTCGACCAGCACATTATTGGTCAGCATGATGCTAAGCGTGCAGTAGCGATTGCACTGCGTAATCGCTGGCGTCGTATGCAGCTGGATGCCGAGCTGCGTGAAGAAGTTACACCAAAAAATATTCTGATGATTGGCCCGACCGGTGTAGGTAAAACTGAAATTGCCCGTCGTCTGGCGAAGCTGGCCAATGCGCCGTTTATTAAGGTTGAAGCGACTAAATTTACCGAAGTTGGTTATGTCGGTAAGGATGTTGAATCCATCATCCGTGATCTGGTTGAAACCGGCATTAAGTTGCTGCGCGAGCAGGAAATGAAAAAGGTGCAGGCCAAGGCCGCTGAGCGTGCTGAAGAACGCATTCTGGATGTACTGCTGCCACCGGCCCGTTCCAGCACAACCAGCTGGGATACGACCGAAGAACCAAAAGAAGACAGCTCAACCCGTCAGGTATTCCGCCGTAAGCTGCGCAACGGTGATCTCGATGATAAAGAAATCGAGATCGACGTGGCGCAGGGCACCATGGGCGTAGAAATCATGACCCCGCCGGGCATGGAAGAAATGACCAGCCAGCTGCAGAACATGTTTGCCAACCTGGGTGGTGATAAGAAAGCCAAGCGTAAGATGAAAATCGCTGATGCGCTGAAACAGATCACTGACGAAGAGGCTGGCAACCTGCTGAACATGGAAGAGCTGAAAGTGCGCGCACTGGAGCTTGTCGAGCAGAACGGTATCGTCTTTATTGATGAGATCGATAAGGTCTGTAAGCGTCAGGAAAGTGGTTCTGGCGGCGATGTTTCCCGTGAAGGGGTGCAGCGCGACCTGCTGCCATTGATCGAAGGCTGCACCGTCAGTACCAAGCACGGCATGGTAAAAACTGACCATATTCTGTTTGTGGCTTCTGGCGCTTTCCATCTGGCGCGTCCGTCCGATCTGATTCCTGAATTACAGGGCCGCCTGCCAATTCGTGTCGAGCTTCAGGCTCTGACACCACAGGATTTCGAACGCATTCTGACTGAGCCGAACGCTTCTCTGACAGCCCAGTACAAAGCGTTAATGAAAACCGAAGGTCTGGACATCGATTTCACCGCCGATGGTATCAAGCGCCTCGCAGAGATTGCTTATGACGTAAACGAAAGCACTGAGAACATCGGTGCTCGTCGTTTGCATACCATGATGGAGCGTCTGCTTGAGAGCGTGTCGTTCGATGCGACGGATCTTACAGAAGCGGTTCTGATTGATGCCGCTTACGTTGAAGATAAGCTCGGTGCCCTGGCACAGGATCAGGATCTGAGTCAGTTTATTCTGTGAGGTGATTTTCATACGGGCTGCGATCATGGCCTTAATGGAATCGCTTAGAAAAGAAAGTGGCGCATCTGATGCGCCATTTTTTTGTGCCTCTTAATTTTTTATACGGATTTTATACAAAACCTATTCTTTTGTAGGTGTTTTCTCGGCAGAATAGGCAGTGCCATCGGGTCGAGCCCCGGTAATGTTTATCACTGGAGAACAACGGTATGGAATTCCTTACCCCTTTAATTAACGAAGGCCGCGAAATGTGGCTTACCGCGGTGCGTGCTTTACCAAATCTGGCGATGGCACTGATAGCCCTGCTGATTTTCTGGATCATCAGTACGGTTGCAAAGCGAGTCGTTAAGGCCTTGGCTGAACGTTCTGGAGTAAGACCCTCTTTGGTCGGGCTGTTTGAGACGATGGTTGCCGCGCTGGTCTGGACTATCGGTGTGCTGGTGGCACTGACGATTGTTTTCCCTAGCCTGACACCTGCTAAGTTGCTCGCCGCTTTGGGGTTGGGTTCCGTTGCTGTTGGTTTTGCTTTTAAAGATATTTTTGAGAATTTTCTCGCAGGTGTGCTGATCATGTTGCGTAAGCCGATGCGTATCGATGATTTTATCGAATGCGGTGATGTTTCTGGGCGTGTCGAGAAAATCACCATTCGCGATACCTACGTGCGCAAAATCGGTGACGAGCTGATTCTGGTGCCAAACAGCATGCTGTTTAAAAACCCGGTATTTATCAGTACTGATCAACCGGTGCGTCGTTACGAAATCGTTGCTGGCGTGGCATATGATGTTGATCTGGATGCTGCTCAGAAGGTGATTCAGGAGGCGGTAGAAGGGCTCGATGTTATTGAGAAAGACCGCCCTGTGCAGGTATTTGCCCGTGAGTTTAATTCGTCGTCGGTGGACTTTACCGTACGTTGGTGGGCAGGTTCACAGCCACTTGAAATGCATAAGACCCGTGATGAAGTGATTCGTGCAGTGAAGAAGGCGCTCGATAACGCAGGCATGGAAATCCCGTTCCCATATCGAACCCTGACTTTTAAAGAGCCGTTGCAGGTTCAGATGAATGGCGCAGACAAGTAATAATGCTGGTCTGAAAAAATAACAAAGCCCGCATCTGCGGGCTTTTTTTGCTTTTAAATTGCTGAATGAGTTTGCAGTTAAGCTCTGCCGTTACACCCGGAAGCGGGAAATCAATTGCGACAGGTTGTTACTGCACTCGGCCAGCATGGCGCCGTTATCATCGGAACGGGACATGTTGTTATTAATATTGCTCGAAGAGTCTGCGATTCGGTTAATGCTGGCGCTGATTTCATTGGCAGCTACGCTCTGCTGTTCGACCGCACTGGCGACACTGAGGTTCATCTCGGTCAGAGTCACGACGGCATCACTGATGGTCGCGATGGCTTCAGAGGCTGCCTGTGACATTGCACTCGTCTCTTCAGAGTGCGTAGCACTGTTTTCCATCGACTGGACTGTCGATTCGGCTTGCTCCTGCAGGCGTGAAATTGTCCGGTGAATTTCTTCCGTGGACTCCTGAGTACGGGACGCGAGAGTCCGCACCTCATCGGCTACTACGGCAAAGCCTCTGCCTTGCTCACCCGCACGGGCTGCCTCAATGGCAGCGTTCAGTGCCAGCAGGTTAGTCTGTTCAGCAATGCCACGGATAACATCAAGCACAGTACCGATGCTTTCGGTTTCGGTGCGCAGGTTCTGGATGGATTCACGGGAAGACTGAATCTGATCAGCAAGATCCGCAATGTGCGCCTGGGTATTCTGCATGGTATGCAGGCCTTTCTTCGCGTTCGCTTCAACGACCTTAACCGCGTCGGCGGCTCGGTCTGCGTTGGCTGCGATTTCCTGAATGGTCTGGCTCATCTCGGTGGCGGCGGTAGCGACGTGCTCGCTTTCTTCCATCTGCTGAGTCGTCAGGCGGCGCGTAGCACTGCCTGCCGAGGCGATGTCACGGCCGAGGCTGGATACTTTGCCCGTTGCAGTATTGCTTTCACCAATAATTTCGTGAATCTGGCCGATGAACTGGTTAAAGGATTTTGACAGGGTGGCCAGCTCATCGTCAGCGTCGATTGGGATGCGCTGCGTCAGATCGCCATTGCCCTGAGCAATATTGCGCATGGTTTTGGTTAACTGGTGCACAGGCATAGAAATACTGGTGCTGATCATCTGGATGATGACAACCATCAGGCCTGCGAAAACCAAAGTCAGCAGGGCTGCCGATCCAGCCTCGGACCAGAAAGCCGCTTCTACGTCTTTCGGGTACGCTCCTGATCCCAGGTACCAGTTCCACTTATCGAATTTACGTACGTAGCTGATTTTTACTGAGGTTTTTTCTTCGCCAGGTTTTGGCCATGAATACTGAATAATGCCACCGGCAGGTGATGAGTTGCCTATGGATAACACTTCGTCGAATACGCGCTTGCCGGCTTTATCAGTAAAGTTACTGACGTTTGTGCCCTCAAGTTGCGGAGAACCGGGATTGAGCAACATCTTTGGTGTAGCATCATTCACCCAGTAATAGTGATCGCCGTCTTTCAGAGTTCGCAGCGAGTCCAGTGCCGCTTGTTTGGCTCCGTCTTCAGATAAGGTGCCATCCTGATACAGGCGGTAGTAGCGCTCAAGTAGCGCATGACCGCTGTTCACCAACGAG
>JAYNJA010000162.1:0-6629 GCA_038109705.1 Thalassolituus sp.
GGTTTTATCTGGTGTTTATCGGTATCCATCTGGCCGGTGTAGGTGAAGCCTTAAAAGTCATGATGGTGATCAGTGCTCTTGCGGTATTCGCGATTCTTGCGACTGCCGTTGCCTTAATTGGCGATTTCGATGCCAGCCGTCTGTTTGATATTGCGCCTACCGCAGCAGCTGGTGCATCAGAAGTCCTGCCATTTGGCTGGTACGGTGTCTGGGCGGCACTGCCGTTTGCTATGTGGCTGTTCCTGGCGGTAGAAGGTGTACCTCTGGCGGCCGAAGAATCTAAGAACCCTGCGAAAGATGTGCCTAAAGGTATTATCGGTGCCATGGTCTTCCTGCTGTTTACTGCACTGCTTGTTGTGGTTCTGCTGGCGGGTGCCGCAGGTGCTGAAGCTATGGGCGGAAGTGCGGTTCCTTTAGTTGATGCTCTGAAAGTAACTGGTAATGAAAATCTGGCGACTGCGGTAAACGTTCTGGGTCTGGCGGGTCTGATCGCGTCTTTCTTCTCGATCATTTACGGCTACAGCCGACTGGTGTTTGCACTGTCTCGTGCGGGTTACCTGCCGAAGTCACTGTCGGTGACCAGTGAACGTAAAGTGCCTTCACGTGCCTTAATCGTACCGGGTGTTCTGGGCTTTCTGGCTTCCTTGAGTGGCGAAGGCGATCTGATGCTGGCTATGGCTGTTGTCGGTGCAACTGTGTCTTATGCCCTGATGGCACTGAGTCATATCCTGCTGCGTGTACGCCAGCCAGACATGCCACGCCCGTATAAAACACCGGGCGGTGTGGTGACCTCAGGTATTGCGTTGGTGCTGTCGCTGATCGCTCTGACCGGTGTGTATGCGTTCGATCCTCGTGCGTTCTTCTTTACTGTGGTGCTGTTTGTGATTGGTGCAGCGTACTTCTTCGGTTACAGCCGCAATCATCTTGTTGCCAAGACTGCGGCGGAAGAATTCGCCATGCTGGAAGCGGCGGAACATGAACTGGAAGATGATGCTGAAACTGCGCCGTCTATGGCGACGGCCAAAGCAGCTTCTTAACTTACAGAGATCACAACTCACTGAGGCAGGTTTTCCCGCTTTACAACAACGCCCTGGGGCTTCGGCCTCGGGGCGTTTTTTTATATCCCCTATACACATACGAGCAGGCCTGAATTGCATCTCAAAGCCGGGCTCCGTACCATGCCGTTTTAACCGATTCTGAGCCTTCCCGCTTTTGTCTGATTCTCTGCACATTCACTACAAAACTGCGCAACTGACGCAGGAGCAGCAAGCCGTGGTTGCCCATAAGCAGGGGCATGCGCGGGTGATTGCTGTGGCGGGGGCAGGGAAGACATCGACGCTGACGCACTTTATTCAGGCGCGTCTGCACGAGGGCGTACCGGCGCGACGCATGCTGGTGCTGATGTACAACAAAGCCGCGCAGGAAGACTTTCGCGCGCGTTTGTCTGGCCTCGTCTCTGGGTCCGCCTTGCCTGATGTGCGTACCTTCCATTCTCTTGGTTTACGCATTTACCAGTCACTGATCCAACAGGGCGCACTGCCAGCGTATGAGAGTAAGATTCTCTCGGATGGCGAAATCGAAGGCATTGTCTGGCGCTTATTGCAGGAAATCGCCGACGACGATACCCGTCAGGATATTCTTTCTCAGCGCCGTAAATGGGTTGAGCCTGCAGTCGCTTTTATTGATCTGGTAAAAGCAGGGTTAAGCCCGGCGGCCGATGTGTATGAGCAGCAGGATTATCCTTCCGCCTGCAAAATCTTCGTTGAGCTGTTTTACCGCTTCGAAGACTGGCGTCGCCAGCAGCGTCGTATCAGTTATTCCGACATGATCTACGACCCGGTGATGTGCTTCCGTGCGCACCCGGAAGTCGCCGACCGTTTCGCCGGGCATATGCAGTGGATTCTGGTCGACGAGTATCAGGACATCAATGAAGTGCAGCAGAGCCTGTTGCGTACCCTACATGGGGGGCGCGGTTCGGTGATGGTGATTGGTGACCCGGATCAGACCATCTATGAGTTCCGGGGCTCGTGCCCGGAGTTTATTGTCAGCCGCTTCTCGCAGGAGTTCGGTGAGGTAACGACTTACCAGCTGCCGCACACCTTCCGCTACGGTCATCGCCTGAGTCTGCTAGCGAATCAGCTGATTCACCACAACCGTGAGCGCGAGCCGGTCACAGGGTTATCTCATAGTTCAACGCCTAAGACCCGTGTGGCGTTGCATACCGCCGCTAATGAAGCGGCGCTGACGTTGAAGATTGTGCAGGATGAGTTAGAGCGTCGTGACGCCTCCGACATCGCCATTATTCATCGGGTCTGGGCGTTATGTGCCCCGATTGAGCTGGCGCTGTTAAAAGCCAATGTTCCGTACCAGCTGGACCACAGCCAATCGGTACTGGAGCGTTGGGAGCTGCGTATCTTCTGGCTCTTGCTGGAGATTGCTTCTGGCAGCTTCGCTGAGCGTACGCAAAGTAAACGCGAAGAAAGCTGGCTGCATATTCTCACCACGCCATTCCCTAAAATACGCCGTGCTGAGCTGGAGCAGATAGCGCGACGGGTATCTGCCGCCACCGATCACTTTGGTGAGGCTTTAATCGCCGCGATTCCAGACGGTATCTCACAATGGCAGAAGCAGCAGATCGAAGTGCGGGCGCAACTGATTGCCAGTGCAGAAACCGCTGACACCGCCAACATCAGGGCATGGCGGTTGCTGAAAGACTACGTCGACCTGACCGATCTGGAGCAGGGTATTGAAGACGCCGCCTTCTCTGCCCAGCAGACCGAAGACCGCTTACATACGATTAAGGCCTTTCTTGGCTTCGTGCGCGAAACCGACCTTAACTGCGAAGACATGCTGGCACACTGGAAGCAGTTGCTGGGCAAGTTAAAAGAGCAGCGCCGCAATCCACAACAAGGCGTGGTACTGACTTCAGCGCACAAGAGCAAAGGCCGCGAGTGGGATGTGGTGTTTGTACCGGGGCTGAATGCGCATTTCTTTCCCTATGCGCCTGAGGGCGAGTTTATGACGCCTGCCAGTATCGAGAGTGAGCGGCGGCTGCTCTACGTGAGCATGACCCGTGCCCGCCAGCAGCTTCACCTGATGGCACCGTCAGGGAAAGTCGCCAAACCGCAGGACCGTGATAAACAGAGTATTTTTGAGCGTGAGATGGCATTCCAGCGTTGTCAGGACCTGATGCAGGCGGTGGAAGAGCAGCGCAGCGAATTAGAAGTCCGCACCGCCGATGGCCCGGTCGATAACTGGTGGTATACCTACCTGAAGCATTTAGGTGCAGATGATCTGAAGCTGGTTATTAAAGCGGCTCCTGTACGCACTAACGTTATCAGTTCGCCGGGTGGCGTGATTGAACGTAAGTTCGAGCAGACGCGACGGGTACTGCACGAAAGTTTAGGAGAGGGCACCGTCATCGGTGAAGATAGTGAGTACCTGAGAGTGAGGTTCGACGGCGAAGTCAGGATACGGAAGCTGGCGATGGCAGCCGTTGCCGATAAAATCCGCAGACTTTGAGGGATATGACCTCGTAATGGCCGGAGCAGGGTTTTACTCCGCGTCTGGCTTGTTATACTGGGGCCTTTCGTAGAGACCGGCCACTGTTCTGAGCATTCGCTCATCCCACGTCGCCTTTGCGACAGTCTTTGATCGCCCTGATTGGGCAAACACACAACATGGGACAGACTATGACCATCACAACTCAGAAAGTGGTAACCATTCACTACAAAGTTACAGACGTAGCCAGCGGAGAAGTTATCGACTCTTCTGAAGGCGGCGCACCAATGACCTACCTGCACGGTGCCCAGAACATCATTCCAGGTCTGGAGCAGGCGCTGGAAGGTAAGCAGATCGGCGACGAGTTCGAAGTAACTGTTGCACCAGCTGACGCATACGGCGAGTACAGCGATGAGCGTATCCAGAAAGTACCTCACGAAGCATTCCAGGGTGTTGAGCAGGTAGAACCAGGTATGGCGTTCACTGCCCAGACTGAACACGGCCCGATTAACCTGATCGTGACCGAAGTTGACGAAGAGACTGTGACTGTTGATGCCAACCACCCACTGGCAGGCAAATCTCTGCAGTTCTCTGTAAAAGTTGAGAGCATCCGTGACGCGAGCGAAGAAGAAATGGCTCACGGCCACGTGCACGGCGAAGGTGGTCACCACCACTAAGTTCTGTTTTCCCAACGAAAGCAGACTAAAGAAAAGCAGTCCTGAACTCAGGCCTGCTTTTTTTATGCTTGCTAATAAATCTTCAATGTTGCGAATACGCCAACGACAATCTCCGCTCAAAGCTGACAATGTACGCTATTACGGCATTCTTTACGTATTTAATACACGCCCTCGCACACTGCTGGTGCGTTTGTAAATCCTGCTTGAAATCCTGCACCATTGTCCCACATAAAGTGGGTGAGAAACTGTCATAAAATGTCCGTTAACGACATGGAACTAAGACGGCTAACTCAGATCTGATTGATCGCTTGGCTACCTGTGATACTGTAATTAACAGGTAACGACAATTCGGTCGGTTGCCAACAGCATGACCTGGTTCATCTCTTGAACGCTTGGAGGATATGCGCATGAGAAAAGGTAAAATCGCGGCGTACCGTCGCAAGTCAATGGTTTACGGTGGCCTTATCGGTGCCGGTTTTGGCGTAGTCATCGGCAGCATGGTTGGTGCGTCGATGGAAGCCGCCCTGACGGGTTTCTTTGGCGGCCTGATCCTGGGTGAAATGATTACTTACGGGCGTACTTTCCCCGTACATCACCACCCACATCACTCTAAAAAGTGATGCTTGCAGAGTTTAATACTCAATAATTTATACTGGCGGCCTTGGGCAGGCTGCCAGTCACGGTTATCATCAACTTTCTAATCCTGATCGCTCACATGAGCGGCAAAGTTAGGGTGTCTGCCATCCGGAGAAAGTTGTGCCTGAATCAGAATTATTCCAACAAAGGGTGTCTCCCGCTGATCTGGCGGTGACCTATTACCTGGATAATTTTGAAAGTCTACTGAGCGAAGTATATGCGCTCTATGGCGACTTGCTGTCTGACGAAGAAGTGAGTTTTTATCGGGATTTTAAGGCGCTTTCTGAGCCTGCCCGATGCCTTTATGTCCGAATGCTCAGCCGCAAAGGCGACTGGTTTCGATCAGATAAACTTTCTTACTCAGAAATCCCTGATATCAATGCTGCAGCCACCGAGCTTGAACGGTCCCGGTTTATCGAAATATTTTCGCTGCAGTCCAAGATGCCATTCCCCGAAAATACAGAATATGCGATTACCTGTCTGGCGCTCTTCACGAAACCAGAATTACTGGCGGCACTGAAAGATCATCCCCTTAACCTGAATTTAAAAGAAGCAAAAGGGCTAAGCAAAGATGCTCTTGTTGCTCGTCTTATCAGTGAATTCAAAGACGGGACTTATCGTGACATCAGCGATTGGGCTCAGTACCTCCCTGAATGTGATCTGTATTCGGTATTCGGCAGCGAAGAAACCGAAACATACCGGCTGCTTTTTTTCGGTAATCTCTATCAGGATATGACGGATTTTGTTCTGCGTGATCTTGGTATTTATCAGTACGAAGATTATCCACTCGACAAACAAAGCCGCTGGTGCCAGAACCGTGAGCAGCTGGAAGCTCACCGGAGCTATTACAATGCCCGCCAGGCGCTGGGGGATCTTCGAGACGCTAGTTCTGAGGAGCTACTTCAGGCCGCAGAGTCGATTCCCGACACTTATGATCCCCTACTGAAGCGAAAATGTTATCGCTTTATCAATGATATTGCCCGTCAGTTGGAACGCTTAAAAAGTAATGACATGGCACTGACGGTGTATGAGAAATCTGCCCGTCATCCTGCACGCGAGCGACGCCTAAGGGTGTTGATTAATCATGGTCGGGATGACGAGGCCGAGGCGTTAGCGGGTAGCATGCTCGACTCACCCTGGTCCGAAGAAGAGCGGCAGTTTCTTATCGACTTTATTCCACGCAAATTAAAGTTTGCGACCAGCCTTTGTCAGCGTATTGAAGAGCACCTTTCTCCAGTCACCACGGACGTACTTACAATGCCTGCAGAGAATCGTCTCGAACTGGGTGTTGAGCGTGCTGTTGTTACTGAGCTGGAGAAACAAGGTGACCAGTTGATTTACTGTGAGAACCTGTTAATTCCGGGAGTGTTTGGCCTGGTTTTCTGGCCTGCGATTTTTGCTCCGGTTGCCGGCGCATTTTTTCACCCCTTCCAGTTTGCTCCAGCAGACCTGAATGATGAGGCCTTTGTTGTCAGTCGCGAGATGGAAATCGCACAATGTTTTAAAGTGCTGGAGTCTCAGCAGGCGCTTACAGATCATGTACTGGAAACCTTTCTCTCAAAATCCGGACGGACCAATCCTTTTGTGCACTGGGGATTTCTTTCAGAAGAGATTATCCGGCTGGCGATTTCCCGCATTCCTCTGGATCACTGGAAAGCCTGTTTTGAATTTTTACTGAAAGATCTTCGCCACCATAGGGCCGGGTTACCTGATCTGATTCGTTTTCCGGAAGAGGGTGGATACGAACTGATCGAAGTGAAAGGGCCGGGAGATACTCTGCAGAAAAACCAGAAAGCCTGGCTGGCAGAATTCGCG
>JAYNJA010000163.1:0-6625 GCA_038109705.1 Thalassolituus sp.
GAAGTAATTTCTTCAGAACCCAGCTTGGTGTCACGCGCCACACAGGTCAGTTCCTGAATGTGGATAGTGGTCAGACGGTCTTCCTGAGCAACACGCTCAGACAGGAGGATCGAGTCCTCGAAGTTGTAACCGTTCCACGGCATGAAGGCGATACGGAAGTTCTGACCCAGAGCCAGTTCACCCAGATCCACAGAAGGACCGTCAGCCATAACGTCGCCACGTTCAATGCTGTCGCCAGCACGTACCAGTGGACGCTGGTTGATACAGGTGTTCTGGTTAGAACGGGTGTACTTAGTCAGGTTGTAGATATCCACACCTGCTTCACCCGCCAGAGTTTCTTCGTCGTTCACTTTCACAACGATACGTGACGCATCAACAGAGTCGATCACACCACCACGCTTAGCAACCACACACACACCGGAGTCCTGCGCTACCGCACGCTCAATACCGGTACCTACCAGAGGCTTCTCGGAACGGAGAGTCGGAACCGCCTGACGCTGCATGTTCGATCCCATCAATGCACGGTTAGCATCATCGTGCTCGAGGAACGGGATCAGAGATGCGGCGATGGACACAACCTGCTGTGGAGATACATCCATCAGGGTTACGTTGTCCGGAGACATCACGGTAAATTCGTTCTTGTGACGTACAGAAATCAGGTCACCCTGCAGACGACCAGTTTCGTCTGTTGGTACCGATGCCTGTGCAATTACGTAATCGGCTTCTTCGATCGCAGATACGTAGATAATGTCATCAGTTACTACACCGTCAATCACCTTACGGTAAGGTGTTTCCAGGAAGCCGTACTCGTTGGTACGCGCGTAGGAAGACAGTGAGTTAATCAGACCAATGTTTGGACCTTCAGGCGTCTCAATCGGACATACACGGCCGTAGTGAGTCGCGTGAACGTCACGCACTTCGAAGCCTGCACGTTCACGGGTCAGACCGCCAGGGCCGAGAGCCGAGATACGACGCTTGTGAGTTACCTCAGACAGCGGGTTGTTCTGGTCCATAAACTGAGACAACTGAGATGAACCAAAGAATTCTTTCACCGCTGCGCCAACTGGCTTAGCGTTGATCAGATCCTGTGGCATCAGGCCTTCAGATTCGGCCATAGACAGACGCTCACGCACAGCACGTTCAACACGAACGAGACCAACGCGGAACTGGTTTTCTGCCATTTCGCCCACTGAACGGATACGACGGTTACCCAGGTGGTCGATGTCGTCGACAATGCCCAGACCGTTACGGATATTGATCAGGGTCTTCAGCACCTCAACAATATCTTCTTTATCCAGAGTACCAGCACCTACGATTTCTTCACGACCGATACGACGGTTGAACTTCATACGACCCACAGCCGAGAGGTCATAACGTTCATCAGTGAAGAACAGGTTTTCGAACAGAGACTCTGCGCTCTCTTTCGTTGGCGGCTCGCCAGGGCGCATCATGCGGTAGATTTCAACCAGAGCTTCCAGTGCGTTGCTGGTAGGATCAGTACGCAGAGTGTCTGAAATGAATGAACCGCAGTCCAGTTCGTTGGTGTAGATCGTTTCGAATTCGGTGATCTTCGCGTCACCCATGCCGGCCAGAATCTCGCCTGTAATTTCGTCGTTTGCAGACGCAATCACTTCGCCAGTCTTAGCATCAACCAGGTCTTTCGCCAACGATTTGCCGAACAGGTATTCAGCAGGTACTGCCAGTTCCTCAACGCCAGATTTTTCCAGCTGACGGATATGACGGGCAGTAATACGACGGGTCGCTTCAACAATCACGTTACCATCGTTATCGAGGATATCGAATGATGCTGTCTCACCACGCAGACGGGAAGGGATCAGCTTCAGCATGATACCGTCTTTGGTGATGCGATATTCGTCGTTCTCGTAGAAAGTTTCGAGAATGTCCTGGGTACCATAACCCAGTGCACGCAGCAGGATTGTTGCTGGCAGCTTACGACGACGGTCGATACGCACGAACACCAGGTCCTTTGGATCGAACTCGAAGTCGAGCCATGAACCACGGTAAGGAATCACACGTGCGTTATACAGCAGTTTACCGGAGGAGTGGGTCTTACCCTTGTCGTGATCAAAGAACACACCTGGTGAACGATGCAGCTGAGACACGATTACACGCTCGGTACCGTTGACAATACAGGTACCGTTATCGGTCATCAGAGGCATTTCGCCCATGTAGACTTCTTGTTCTTTGATGTCTTTGATTGCTTTAGTCGCTGATTCTTTATCGTAAATAATCAGACGAACTTTTACGCGCAGTGGCGCAGCGTAGGTCACCCCGCGCAGCATACACTCCTTCTCATCGAAGGTCGGTGTACCGAGGCGGTAGCTCACGTATTCAAGAGCTGCGTTCCCGGAGTAGCTTACGATCGGGAAAACAGATTTAAATGCCGCATGAAGGCCAACATCATGACGCGTATCAGCGTCGAGGCCTTCCTGCAAAAACTTGCGATATGAGTCGATCTGGATTGCCAGCAGGTACGGCACATCCATGACACTCGGTAATTTACCGAAATCCTTACGGATACGTTTTTTCTCAGTATATGAGTAAGCCATCAGTGATCCCCGGACTGTTTCCTCGATTGGGCAGAAGTACCCGTGGCTCGAAGAGTTGCCTTGCTAAAAAACCTGGCTAAAGAGCCAGTTTTGCTCACGAATTCCATAACGTGAAAAAGGCTGACGGGAGTAAACCCGTCAGCCGTTCATCAAGCAGCAGAGCTGAATGATGCTAATCGCATTGCGTAAGCGTTACGATTACTTAACTTCAACAACAGCGCCAGCAGCTTCCAGAGTTGCTTTAGCAGCGTCAGCGTCTTCTTTAGAAACGCCTTCTTTAACAGTCGCAGGAGCGCCGTCAACCATTGCTTTAGCTTCTTTCAGACCCAGGCCAGTCAGTTCACGTACTGCTTTGATTACGTTAACTTTCTTGTCGCCAGCTGCAGACAGAATTACGTCGAATTCAGTCTGAGCTTCTGCTGCACCGCCAGCATCGCCAGCTGCTGGAGCTGCTGCTACTGCTGCTGCAGATACGCCGAATTTTTCTTCCATCGCAGAAACCAGTTCTACTACGTCCATTACAGACATTTCAGCGATAGCGTTGATGATATCTTCTTTAGTCAGAGACATGAGAAATTTCCTGAATTTTCATGGGCACTCAATGGCCCGTTAAACCGTTTAGTAAACCACCCGAATAAGATCAGGCAGCTTGCTCTTCTTTTTGTGCTTGTACTGCAGCGATGGTACGTACCAGCTTGCCAGCAGCAGCTTCTTTCATGACGCTCATCAGCTTCGCGATTGCTTCGTCGTAAGTTGGCAGAGTTGCCAGCATATCAACGGAAACCACGTTGCCATCGAAAGCACCTGCTTTCAGTTCGAACTGATCATTCTCTTTAGCGAACTTTTTAAAGATACGGGCAGCCGCACCTGGGTGTTCTTTAGAGAAAGCGATCAGAGACGGACCTACCAGAGTGTCAGTCAGACACTCGTACGGGGTACCTTCAACTGCACGACGTGCCAGAGTGTTACGGACAACTTTCATCCAAACACCAGCTTCACGTGCTTCTTTACGCAGAGCGGTCATGGCGCCTACAGTCACACCGCGGGAATCCGCGACTACTGCAGACAGAGCACCTTCAGCTGCTTCCTGGACTTCGGCGACAATCGCCTTCTTATCTTCGAGTCCTAAGGCCACGATTAACTCCTAACAAGTTAAGTTGGGCTCCAGAGAGCCAGTTCCGGTGTGACAATTCAGAATTCTGAACGGGGCCACACACTATCTACGCAGGAAATATTAAGTGGCAGAGTTAACTACCACTCCTGCGGTCTTTGACAGCTGTTACTGCGATCCGGGATCACAGCAACAACCCCAAAGATTGTTGCGTTGATCAGAAATCCAGTGCGGAGTGATCAACAACCAGGCCAGGACCCATAGTCGTGCTCAGAGTGACCTTCTTCATGAAGACACCCTTCGCCTGGCTTGGCTTAGCTTTTTTCAGGTCTGCCAGCAGAGCGGTCAGGTTTTCTTTCAGTGCGTCAACAGTGAAATCAGCCTTACCGATGGTGGTGTGGATGATACCGTTCTTGTCGTTACGGTAACGAACCTGACCAGCTTTCGCGTTCTTAACAGCGGTAGCTACGTCTGGAGTTACAGTACCAACCTTAGGGTTTGGCATCAGGCCGCGTGGACCCAGAACCTGACCCAGCATACCTACTACGCGCATCGCATCCGGAGAAGCGATAACCACGTCAAAGTTCAGGTCGCCGGCTTTCATTTTTTCAGCCAGATCTTCCATGCCCACTTCATCAGCGCCTGCTTCTTTAGCAACATCAGCATTAGCACCCTGAGTGAACACAGCTACGCGCATGGTCTTACCGGTACCGTTTGGCAGTACAGTAGAGCTACGTACGTTCTGGTCTGATTTACGAGCGTCGATGCCGAGGTTAACGGCAACATCAACAGACTCTTTAAATTTTGCACCTGGCAGAGAAGCCAGCAGCTCAACAGCTTCCTCAACAGAGTAAACTTTGCCTGCTTCTACTTTCTCAGCGATCAGCTTCTGGCGTTTAGTCAGCTTAGCCATTACTCAACTCCTTCCACGTTCAGACCCATAGCGCGGGCAGAGCCAGCGATAGTACGTACTGCTGCATCCATGTCGGCTGCAGTCAGATCCGGTGCTTTAGCAGTGGCGATTTCTTCCAGCTGCGCACGGTTTACAGTACCCACCTTAACGGTGTTAGGACGAGCAGAACCGCTGGTGATACCCGCTGCTTTTTTCAGCAGGTAAGACGCTGGCGGAGTCTTCATTTCGAAGGTGAAAGAGCGGTCGCTGTACGCAGTAATAACTACTGGCACAGGAGCGCCTGGCTCCAGGTGCTGAGTCTGAGCATTGAACGCCTTACAGAATTCCATGATGTTCAGACCTTTCTGACCCAGTGCAGGACCAACTGGCGGACTTGGGTTAGCTTTACCAGCTGCAACCTGCAGCTTGATGTAGCCTTCTACTTTCTTAGCCATTTTTATTTCTCCAAATGGGTATTAGCGCCGAAAAGCCGGCAGGCATACACCCCCGGCTTACAGCTCCCCGTCCCGAAGGACATTGATTTTCGCTTACGCGGCTTTTTCTACCTGAGTAAACTCAAGCTCAACCGGCGTAGAGCGACCAAAAATAGTTACTGCCACCTGCAGACGGGACTTTTCGTAGTCAACCGATTCAACAACACCGTTGAAATCTGCAAACGGACCATCAACAACACGAACCACTTCACCTGGCTCATAGATGGTTTTGTGAGTAGGCTTATCCGCACCATCCTGAACACGCTGCAGAATGGCATCGGCTTCTTTCTTACTGATTGGCGCAGGCTTGTCTGCCGTACCACCAATAAAGCCCATCACTCGCGGGGTCTGATTTACGAGATGCCATGAATCGTCATCCATTTCCATCTCAACCAGAACATAACCCGGGTAAAACTTACGTTCGCTTTTGCGCTTCTTGCCATCACGAACTTCAACGACTTCCTCGGTAGGAACCAGGATCTCGCCAAATTTATCCTGCATATTATGCAGCTCAACACGTTCTTTCAGCTGAGACTGAACGCGTTTTTCGTAGCCAGAGTAGGCGTGAACGACGTACCAACGCATAGTCATAACCTTTCTCCTTAACCGATGATCAGACTGATCACACTGCTCAGACCCATATCCAGCAGCCAGAGACTCAGACCAACCAGAAATACAACCGCAACGACGATCATAGTAGTCTGACGGGTTTCTACCGGAGTAGGCCAAACCACTTTGCGACGCTCTTTATTGGCTTCTTTCAGAAGCTCGAGGAAATTACCACCCTGCGTGGTAGTGAGAGCCGCACCCAGAGCAAGCAGCATCAGCGCTACAACAGCCAATACGCGGTACAGAGTACCCAGCTCAGGAAATACGAAGTTACCAGCAATTGCGGCACCGAACAGCACGAGTGCAACAAACCACTTAACAACATCAAACATAGACACGCCTGCTTTACTTTCGGTACTCATACCATTCCCTAAAGCCAAAAATGGCAGCCGAAGCTACCATTTGAAATTTTGGCAGGCCAGGAGGGACTCGAACCCCCAACTTTCGGTTTTGGAGACCGACGCTCTACCAATTGAACTACTGGCCTATGACTCTACGATCAGGGCGGCGTAAGTTACAGCAACCCTGCCAACTAATCAACCCCTAACTTGTTGATTAATCGAAAACCTTTGCTATCGAGTGACAACAAAGAAAGTGCAAAGAGACAACCGTTTCGAACCGTGCTCTCTGCAAGACGCGGCAAGAATAAGCATGTACGCAGAAAAATTCAAACAAAACATGCACCTACCAACAACAAAGAAGTATTAAGGTACAAAAAAGCCCGCATAAAGCGGGCTTCTCTCAGGTTCTGCATCTGATCTTTCGGAAGCGATTGAGCGTTACCAAAGAAGATCCTGCTAGGCCGTGGGAACAATTTGGCGAGGAGCTTATTGAAATAAGTGACAAGCCAAATTGTTTGCACAACACCGCAGGAACGATGCAGGTAGCTCAATCACTCAACGATTTTAGCTACAACACCAGCGCCTACAGTACGGCCACCTTCACGGAT
>JAYNJA010000164.1:0-5699 GCA_038109705.1 Thalassolituus sp.
TTTGATGGATATGGGGGTAGATACCTATCTGGTTGCTTCGTCATTGCGGGCAGTATTAGCTCAGCGTCTGATCAAAAAACTGTGTCCACATTGTACCCAGCCATATGAGCCAGATGCTCAGGAAAAAACCTGGCTGGAGTCGATGGAGCCGGGCAGTTCGAGCCGGCCGTTCCTGCACGGGCGTGGCTGTCACCATTGCCACAATACTGGTTACCAGGGCCGTGTAGGTATTTATGAACTGCTGGAACTGAACAGTGAAATGATCAGTGCGCTGCGCCAGAGCAATACTCAGGGATTTGCTGATGCTGCTGCCAGTTCACAGTATTTCCGTCCATTGGCATTGTCAGCACTCGATTTCGCGACGGATGGTGTCACCTCGCTAGACGAAGTATTCCGCGTGTCTGCCACGCTTGATGGCGAGGACTTCTGATGGCGATTTACCTCTATCGTGGTCGTGATACCAAAGGTCTCTCTGTAGAGGGGACTCTGCAGGCGGGCAGCCGTGATATGGCGGTATCTCAACTCATGCAGAAAGGCATTACCCCTCTGAAAGTCGATCAACAGGGTGAGGTAAAGGTAAAAGATGGAAAATCGACGCAGAAATCGGGAAAGATTAAGGAAGAAGAGTTAATTCTTTTTACCCGCCAGTTGTATGCACTGACCAAAGCCGGTGTACCTATTATCCGGGCATTAAATGGCCTGGCAGAAAGCGCCAGTAACGATCAGTTACGTGCGGTGTTGCAGGATCTGAGTGAACAGCTGGTGGCGGGTTCTGATCTGGCTTCGGCGTTCCGCCGTCATACCAAATTATTCTCGCCGATCTATATCAGCATGGTTCATATCGGTGAAAGTACCGGTAACCTTGATCATGCGTTAATCCGCCTGGTGGGCCACCTTGAAATGGAGCGCGACACTAAAAAGCGGATTAAATCTGCGCTCAGATATCCGATTATGGTGATCAGTGCGATTTCAATCGCTATGGTGATTGTCACTATGTTCGTAATTCCGAGTTTTTCTTCGGTATTCAACAAGCTCGGCGCAGACCTGCCTTTTGCGACGCAGATACTGATTGCCGTATCAAACTTTATGCAGAATTACTGGTATCTCCTTCTGGGTGGGCTGGTGATTTCTTTTGTATTTCTGAATCAGTTTATTAAAACAGAAGAAGGGGCGCACACCTGGGACCGTTTTAAACTCAAATTTCCGTACCTCGGCTCGATTTTCGAGCGTGTTGCACTGGCCCGTTTCTCGCGTTCTTTCTCAATGATGCTTACTGCTGGTGTGCCAATCCTGAATACCCTGTCTATTGTAGCGGGCAGTGTGGGTAACCGTTATATCGGTGATGCCATTGTACGTATGGGAGATGGGGTTCAGCGTGGTGAACGACTTACAAATACCGCACAGCAAACTGGCCTGTTCACACCACTTGTGTTGCAGATGATGGCCGTTGGCGAAGAAACCGGTGCCATCGATAAATTGCTCGATGAAGTTGCCGATTTCTATGAACAGGAGGTGGATTACGAACTGAAACGCCTCGCTGACGCCATAGAACCTATCCTGCTGGCCTTTCTTGGTGTGTTAGTACTTGTGCTTGCTCTGGGCGTATTTCTGCCGATCTGGGAGCTTAGCGGAGCCGTGTCAGGTTAGACACTGTAAGCACTTTTGTAACGGTGGTTTTTGTAATTAGCAAAATGTTTTATTTCGTAAAAACCACCTCCCGAATTTCTTCTCTCGACTAAGGTTTAAGTATGCCAACGACGTTGCGGAAAGCTGATCGCAGCAGGGCTTACAGCCTTCTTCAGTCAGCAATCGCTCTCACGATAATGGCCATCGGGATTCTGCTTCTGGTTCCCCGGTTAAACACCATTATCGAAGAGGCCTGGCGCGCACATGTGAAGTCTGTTGCAACCTCCTTGAAGACCGGAGCCATGATTTACCGGGAAGCCTGGATAACAGACCCACAGAGCACGCTTCTGACCGGCATGGCCATGAGTGATGATGGCTGGCCAGTCGGGACCGTAAAGGAAAACGGTTCAGGGGTAATGTCGACAGCTCGCTGTGAAGGTTTATGGAATCGCCTTCTGGATAAGGAAGTTCCGACACTGTCGGTCCGGAGAAATACCGGCGCCGATTTCCGGGTGGAAGTAGTAGAGGAACGTTGTCGGTACTATCACACAGCAAGTGGCGACAGATTTTTTATTGATTATGACACGGCCCATGGCCGCGTGAGCTGGAACATCCGATAACACACAGGAGTCGGGATATGAAAAAACAAGCAGGTTTTACACTGATCGAACTGATCATGGTAATTGTTATTCTCGGTGTGCTTTCTGCCTTTGCGCTGCCACGTTTCGCAGATTTTGGTCAGGATGCACGTGTTGCAAGTCTGCAGGCACTGGCAGGTGCGTTAAGAGCAGCTGCAAATATCTCTCACGCACAGCAGCTTGCTGATGGCGCGACGGCGGGCACGTCGGTCACGCTTGAAGGTGCAACGATCACGATGGTGAACGGTTATCCAACAGCTGATGCCAGCGGTATTACTTCGGCGGCTCAGGTGGCAGGTGATTACGTGATTTCAGGCGGCGGTGCCGCAGGTGGTAGCGCACTGGTGTATACACTGCAGACTAACTGTACTGTGACTTACACCGCGGCGACCGCGACCGGTGCTGATAACACCACGGCACTGTCCAGCGCGCCTACGGTTGTTGTTGATCCTTCTCAGTGCTGATAGAACGATGACGATCGCCAGAGGCTTTACCCTGGTCGAAATGGTGATGGTGATCTCTTTGATCGCCATCATTTCTGTTACGGCGAGTGGTCTCTTTTTAAACACCGATCGTTTTTCTACGATTGCCGCAAGAGAACATATTGTCTCTGCGGCGATTCTCGCTCAGAAACGAGCACTGGCAAATGTCATTGCCGGAACACCGGTGACTCTCACGGTTTCTCAAACAGCTTCTGACTGGCTGGTAGGTATAAGCCAGGGAGCGACAAGCTTTGATGTACAACGTTCTGAACGGGCAGGAGCTTCGCTGGCTGTAAATGGATCAACACTTAGCAACGGTGGCTCTGTCACCATTACTTTTGATGAGAATGCCGAGGTCGGCAGCGCTTACGAGCTGGTATTCAGTGCCGGGAATACTCACTCACTTTGCATCTCAGCAACTGGTTTTGCCTATATCGGTAGCTGTCAGCCCTGAACAGGAAGTGTGTATATGAAGTCTTCGCAGGGCATGTCGTTGATAGAAATGATAATAACGATCGTGATCGTCTCGGTCGCTATGGTTGCCTCGCTTAAATCCTTCTCTGTGCTTACCGGGCGTTCCACCGATACCATGATTCAGACCCGCACGCTGGATCTCGCTCAACTCTACTTCGATGAAATTCTTACCCATCGCTTCGACGAAGCCAGTGGTGTTACCGGCGTTCCCACCTACACCGGTGCCTGCCGCATTACCGACGATGGTGAAAGTCGTTCTAATTACGATGACGTGGACGATTTTGATGCCGTCAGTGGTGAAACACCGGCGTTAATCGATGCATCGATCGCGGGCGATTACAGCGGATTTCTGGTCAGCATTGATGTGACCTGTGACAGCAGCATCGGTAGTCTGGCAAACGGAGCTAAGCGCATAGATATCCGCATTACGAACCCACTGAATCAGACATCAGTGTTCTCTGTGTACAAGGGGAATTACTGATGAAACAGCGCGGTTTTACCTTAATCGAATTAATTCTGACTATCTCTGTGATGGGAATTCTGGCCCTGATTTCAGTGCAGTTTGTAAAGTCGTCTGCGCAGGGCTTTGTCTCTTCCGCCGGACGTCAGCAATTGGCATCAGCGGGCTATGTTGTTAACGAACAGATCAGCCGTGCGATCCGCGATGCGTTACCTGGCAGTGTTCGTACGACCAGTGATGGGCTATGCATTGAATATATTCCGGTAAAAGTCGCATCGTCCTACACCGATCTCCAGGTTGGTGTCTCGATTACCCAGTTTTCTGCAGTGCCTTACTCGGCAACAACCGCGGTAAGCGGTTATGTATCTGTGTACCCGGTCGGTTCCGTCAATGTTTATGCTCAGAACGATCCGGGCCCTCTGACACCCGATCAGGGCAGTATTCCTGCTGGCACCGCTGAACTGACGGTTACTCTGGCGTCCGCACATACGTTTCCGTCTGACTCACCGGAGCGTCGCTTTTTTATTGTCGACGCGCCTGAAGCGATTTGTCAGGACGGGGCTTATCTTTATCGCTACCGCAACTATGGCTTTATCAGCAACGTAGCCAATCTGAAGGCATCATTGCCTGTAAACAGGGCAGGTGGCCGTTCTGTGCTGGCGTATCCGCTGGAAACTAATTCACTTGCCTTCCGCTATCAGAACCCGACATTAGCGCGTAATGGCCTGGTTGTTTTCGAATATACCCTGCTACACCCAACCACATCGGAGTCACTGAAATTGTCTCAACAGGTGAGGGTGGCCAATGTTCCATAGTCATAAGAACAGCTCACGGAATATCCGCCACCTCCGTCAGCAGAGCGGCTTTGGCCTGCCGATGGCAATCTTTGTTATTACGGTGCTGGCGTTAATTGTTGCATCGATGTCTTCGTTGCAGGAGAACTCGGCGATGTCCGGGTCGTTGCAGGTCCAGGGTCACAGAGCTTTATTTGCTGCTGAATCAGGCATTGAAATATCCCTTAATCTTTTACTACCGCCTGATGGTTCACCGGGGCAGGCGTGCGCGACTAATCCATTCTTTTCACACACCTTCAACACTGCAGGCCTTCGTAGTTGTACGGTAACCACCACCTGCTCATCCGTCACGGTTAACGGTGACGATATTTTTACTCTGGTATCACAAGGAAGTTGCGGATCTGGTTTCGATGCCGCAAACCGGACTCTTGAAGTAAGGGCTCGATAATGTCTTTAAAGGCGCGGTTTTATCGCCTTCTTTTTATTGCAGTTTGTCTACTGTCACTATTGGCTTCTGTGCCTTTAATGCTGATGCCAGTCATATTACCTGCGCTTGTCTTTACGACTAATACGGCGGCTGCAGCAGTGTATGATTGGACTCAAGCCACGCGCTGGCGAGAGGATGCTCCGTACAACACGGCAACGCATAAAAAGTATCCACAGCAGTTTTTTCCCTTAAAAGGGTATGACGTGCGCCCTCATAGGGAGCTGTACCCTATGTTTCCATTTTCTTATGTCGGTTTTGGTGATAACAAAGAAACCAGCGATAACATGTGGAACCAGATGTACAACTCACCGCAGGTGATTGGTAACTCAACGACGCTGACCCGCGCTAAAGATATTATTGAAGACTTTCATATCAACTTTATCAGCCCGTATTCGATCACGCGGAACTACTATTTCCATTTTTACGCCGATTACGCCAGCAGCTATGTGAGCCGATTTTCTTACCCGCTGTTCTTATCGGGTGGCCCTAATGCCGGTGAATACCTGCTGTATAATAACCGCCTCATCGCAGTGGGTGACGACAACACCATCTGGTACGACAACGACGGCACTATCAGTATTTATAATTACCCGACTGGCTCCCTGGAATATGATTCAACGGCAACGACCCTGAGTGGTGGCCCGGCAGGCTGGGCCGGCGCTTCACTGGCGTCGAAACTGGGTAACTTTATTGGTTATGAAGAACTGAAACTGTATTTTCTTGATAATGAAAATACAC
>JAYNJA010000164.1:5709-6609 GCA_038109705.1 Thalassolituus sp.
CAACCTCAACCACGTCCGCACCGAAGAATTGATTCTGGACGGGGAGCTCTGGGGCTCATCGCTGGCGGATCTGGTCGATGGCAACATTCCAGGGGCGCTGTATCTTGGTTGGGATCTCGGCCCGGTAGTGGCATTTGTTTACCCGGATTATGGGGGTAATCCTCCGGTTGCGGCCAACACTTACACCTGGACTCATACAGCTCGCTGGTTAGAGGAAGGCCGTGTTAATTCTGGGCCGGTAATCTATCGTCAGGAGATTGATGGCTACTGGGATACCCGTCCGCATCAGCAGTTACGTAGTATGTACCCTACAGATCTGGTGGGTGACGGTAATAATCAGGCAACCAGTGACAACCTCTGGAAGCGTATTCTGACGTCTGAAAATCTGATCGGTAATTCCGGTGCACCGGTACGAGCCGTTGATGCCATGGAAGATTTTCACTACAACTTCATTGACCCTGCTGTTCCTGATGAAAGCTATTATTTTTATTTCTATATCGACAACAGCAGCCTGTGGTTACACCGCACGGCGTTCCCGTTGACCTTAGCCAACGGACCAAATGCCGGGGAGTATATGATTAACAACCCACGCCTGCTGGCGATGGGGGATGATAATTCGTTATGGCTGGATAACGACGGCACGCTCAGCTATTACAACTATCCCGGCGCTACTCTCGAGTATGACTCCACCGCGGCTGTATTCCCGCAAGGCCCTCCGGGCTGGATTGGCGTGCCGGTAACAGAGAATCTCGATAAGCTGATCGGTTATGAACAGGCCTTGCTGTACTTTCTTGAAGGTGAAAGTACCGTACACGTTTTTCTATATTCGAATCTGGATTATATCCGTACAGATATTATTGAATTGGATGGTGACCTGGCGGGTCATACCCTGCGCGAAGT
>JAYNJA010000165.1:0-6532 GCA_038109705.1 Thalassolituus sp.
TCCTTAGGGATACCATGACCATCGTCCCGCACACGCAGCAGTTTTACGCCACCCTGCTCGGCATCGACATCAATATGCACGGCACCGGCATCTAACGAGTTTTCTACCAGCTCTTTAACAATGTTGGCTGGGCGTTCAACCACCTCGCCGGCGGCAATCTGGTTAGCCAGGCGAGGAGATAATAAATGAATACGGCTCATGTAAATCTGAAGACTCAGGTTTATGAATTGGGTATGCGCAGGCGCTGGCCAACACGTAGGGAGTCGCTGCGTAACTCGTTCAGTTCCCGCAGATCTTTGGTATCCATGCCACTACGGACCGCCAGCTCAGACAAGGTGTCGCCTTTACGCACGACGTAGTCGACGTATTGGGTTGCGGCTTTTTTACGCGCAGCCATCAGAGTACCGGCGGGTGGATTTGCCGAGAAATAATCTTTAATGCCGGTAAAAATCGCTTTCGCCATTTTCTTCTGATAGGCACTGTCCTGCAACTGGCGTGCTTCAGTCGGGTTAGAAATAAACCCGGTTTCTACAAGTAAAGCTGGCATGTCCGGTGATTTCAGAACTACGAAAGCGGCCTCTTCGACGTTCTTTTTATGCAGTTTACTGATCTTGCCCATTTCGTTCAGGATCTCACCGCCAAGCTGCACACTGGCGGTACGCTTATGCGTCATCGACAGGTCCAGCAGTGTTAGCGCCAGGTGATCATCGCGATCACCGATGCTGACACCACCGATCAGATCAGAAGCATTTTCTTTATCCGCCAGATAGCGGGCCGTTTCACTGGTCGCGCCACTTTCTGACAATACAAACACCGAAGAGCCTTTCGCACTCGGGTGTTTGAAGGCATCCGCATGAATCGATACGAAGAAATCCGCGTTAGCTTTTCGCGCTTTTTCGGAGCGCTCACGTAGACCCAGATAATAATCCCCAGTGCGGATCAGCAGAGGTGTAAAACCCGGTTCACTATCGAGCAGGCGTTGTAATTCTTTGGCGATGGCCAGCACTACATGCTTTTCTTTAATACGGCCCGGTCCCAGAGCTCCGGGGTCTTCACCACCATGTCCTGCATCGATGGCGATGATTATGTCTCGTTGGGCGGTTTCGTACAGATCGGCTTTCTTCACCACCGACGGTTTGCTGCTGACGGCTACCGTCGATTGCGGGCGTTCAAGATCAATCACCAACCGGTCATGACTGACTTCAGAGTTCGGAGCCATCGGAAAGCTGCTGTAACTCATAGTGGCGCGGGTTTCGACGACAAGGCGCAGATCTGTTTTGTTACGACGACCACTACGGATACGAAGGATTTCTGAAGAATCATCGGCAAGGCCATCAAGAGATGTTTTCAGCGTCGCATTCTTCAGATCAATAACGATGCGGTCCGGGCCGGTCAGCTGGAAGATTTTATGCTCATGTGGGCCGCTCAGATCAAGAACCAGACGTACCTTGTCCGGCGATTGCCAGACACGGACATCACTGACGTCAGCGCGGACACCAACAACCATGGTTAATAAACTGATTAACAGGATGAACTGCTTCATTCGTTTCGCCACTTACTTCCTGACTGGCCTGTTGTTATTTGCTCTTCAAAAGCGCATCTTTCCAGCCTGCGCCCTTTTCCGTATTGCTCTTAAAGTCGAGGATACGTGCTTCACCCACGTCGTCAATATGGATCTCCAGATCGGCTGCGGGTAGCACACCCTGACCGCGCTCAGGCCACTCGATCAGACACAGAGTACCGTCGGTCAGATATTCGCGGATACCCATAAATTCGAGTTCCTCCGGATCGCCAAGACGATAGAGGTCAAAGTGACAGACTCGACCAGTATCGAGCTGATACTCTTCGACCAGGGTATAGGTGGGTGACTTCACCGCGCCCTGATGCCCCAGCGCCTGAATCAGACCACGACTGAAGGTAGTTTTCCCGGCTCCCAGAGTTCCCTCAAGAAACACGAGCCCTCCGCCGGTCAGTACCTTTGATGCCTGCGCCGCGAAGGCAATCATTTCTACTTCGCCTGTCAGGCGTACATTTTTTTCAGCTGGGTTTGCAGCGTCAGTCATGGTCAGTTCACCAGTTCACGGATATAAGGCATAAGATCGGTCGCCAACAGGCCGCGCATACCCTGTTCGGCAGCAAGATCAGCGGCAGCACTGTGAACGCAGACACCCAGACGGGCGGCATCCCAGGTCGATAAACCCTGCGCCAGTAATGCGGTTAACACACCCGTAAGTACATCCCCCATACCACCAGAGCCCATGCCCGGATTACCATCGGTACAGATGGCCAGACGATTGCCGGGAGCTGCGATCACTGTGCCCTGTCCTTTCAGTACAACCACAGCGCGATACTTTTCAGCCAGAACAGTTGCATGACTCAGACGGTCAGCCTGAATATCTGCGACGGTCACGCCCAGCAGGCGAGCCGCTTCACCGGGGTGTGGTGTCATAATGGCATCACGCTCTGAAAAATCGGCATGCCATCCCGGCGAAGCAATAATGTTCAACGCATCGGCGTCTAGTACACAAGGCAGGTCAGATAAGAGCACCTGTTGCAGCAGGAGTTCAGCCCAACTGCTGCGCCCCAGCCCCGGACCACAGCCGATCACAGTCGCCTTTTCCAGCAGGCCCTGAATTTCAAGGCCAGAAACGACACCCCGCGCCATGCACTCAGGGCGACGAGCCAGAACAATCGACACATTTTCAGGCTGCGTAACGCAGGAAGTCAGACCAGCACCACTGCGGGCACAGGCATCGGTGGCCATGGCAATCGCACCACCAAAACCAACATCTCCACCGATCAGCAAGGCGTGACCGTGATTACCTTTATTCGTATTACCGCGACGTGGCGCCAGCATCGAACAATTGTCGTTTAGCAGGTGCCAGCTTATACGCTCAGCCTGAGGATCAACGACATCACGTTCGGCATCGGTAAGATCAAGCGCGGCATATACCACATCACCGGTAACATCTGGGCCATCACAGGTTAACAGCCCCGGCTTTACGCCGATAAAAGTCACTGTCGCAGAAGCATCTATCGCACTGCCTAGCACTGCACCCGTCGATGCCTGCAGGCCGGAAGGAATATCCAACGCCAATACCGGCGCTTTATGACGGTTTGCGGCTTTAATTGCGTCGGCGTATTCACCCGTTACCGTGGCACTTAAGCCGGTTCCCAGTATGCCATCAACGATCAGCCCGACACTCTCTGGCAACACGCCGTTAAAGGGTTCTGCGCATACACCCGCGGCCTCTGCCTCTTCGCGGGCCTGTCGGGCTGAATCACTTTGCTTCGATAACTCTCCGAGTGTCAGCAGAGTGACCTCGAGGCCGTGTTCTTTTGCCAGGCGGGCAACCACCCAGCCGTCACCACCGTTATTGCCTGATCCAGCGAGTACACAGATGTGGGCAACAGCAGGCCAGCGGTGACGTAATTCTGCAAATGCAGCCGCACCTGCCTGCGTCATCAGGCGATAACCATTATCTCCCATACGGGCGATGATCCGTGCATCCAGCTCACGTACACCATCGACGCTGTCGATCGTCTCTGGCAGGTGGTCACGTTCGGAAAATGGGCGCTTCATCGCGGTCAGGCCTGTGCTTGTGATACATTGCAGCGATTATATAGGAAGCCGCAGACAAGTCCCACGCTGCCACTTCTGACCATGACGATATCCGACTGAGCATTACCCGTTCTGACAATGACCGCCCGACCTGACTTATCTCCGGAACAACTCCTGGCCCTACGCGATCAGATTCGTGAGTGGGCGCGTGAGGCCGGTTTCCAGCAGGCGGGAATCAGCAGTGTTGATACCGGCGAACACGGAACGAACCTGCAGCGCTGGATAGACGCCGGTTATCATGGCGATATGAGCTACATGGCTGACCACATTACCGAGCGCGGCCCGATGCGCGCCCTGCCTGATGAGCTGCTGCCCGGTACGTTAAGCGTGATCAGCCTGCGTATGGATTATCTTGCCCCCGGCATTGAACTGGTCGACCACCTCAGAGACCCATCAAACGCCTATATTTCCCGCTATGCCCTTGGGCGCGACTACCACAAGCTGATTCGCAAACGGCTGACCGAGCTCGGTAAGCGAATTCAGCAGGCGGTTGGGGAGCTTGGATTCCGCGCCTTTGTCGACAGCGCACCGGTTCTCGAACGGGCGTTAGCTGAGCAAGCCGGACTTGGCTGGATAGGCAAGAACACCATGCTGATTAACCGCAAAGCCGGATCGTATTTTTTCCTGGGTGAAATTCTTACCGATCTGCCGTTGCCAGCCGACGAGCATACGGAGAAAGACCACTGCGGCCGCTGTACCTCCTGTCTGGATATTTGCCCGACGCAGGCCTTTGTCGGCCCGCACGTGCTCGACGCCCGTCGTTGTATCTCGTATCTGACTATTGAGCTGAACGGCCCTATTCCAGAAAAACTGCGCGCCGGCATTGGTAATCGTATTTTTGGCTGCGATGACTGCCAGATTGGCTGCCCATGGAACCGTTTCAGCAAGCCAACCAGCGAAGATGACTTCACTCCCCGCCACCAGCTCGATAAAGCCACCCTGCTCGAACTCTTTGCGTGGGATGAAAAAACCTTCCTGAAAAAAACCGAAGGCATGCCCATCCGTCGCACCGGCTATGAAAACTGGATGCGCAATATTGCTGTCGCATTGGGCAATGCCCCTGCAAGCCTGGAAATCACTGCGGCACTTGAGAGCAGAAAAGGCCAGATTTCAGACTTAGTCGACGAGCATATCGATTGGGCGCTTCAGAGCCATCAGAGCTGAAATCGTTGCTCTGACAGTTTGACCTCACCACACCTCTCTGCCAATGTGCTGGCATAACAAAGACATGACACCAAGGCTGAACACACGATGGATCTTCACACTGTATTTTCAGGCAAACTTATCTGGATTACCGGAGCCTCATCCGGCATTGGCGAGCAACTCTGCTATGACTTAAGCAAGCTGGGTGCAAAGCTTATTCTGTCGGCCCGTCGTGAAGATGAGCTGGAGCGGGTACGAATTAACTGCACCACTCCTGATGCTCATACCGTTTTGCCTCTGGATATGCTATCAGAGGCAGCGGTGCTTGAAGCCGCAGATAAAGTCGAAGCCGAACTCGGTACTGTCGATTATTTATTTAATAACGCCGGTATTACTCAACGTTCCCTGATCGTAGAAACTGACGCAGATATTTACCGCAAGGTAATGGAGCTGAATTATTTCTCGCAGGTTGCGATTACCCGCAAAGTTCTACCGGGGATGTTGAAACGTGGCTCGGGCCATATTGTTACGACCTCGAGCATTGCCGGTCTTATCGGTATTCCTTACCGCTCAGCCTACTGCTCATCCAAGCACGCCATCATTGGTTTTATGGATTCGCTACGCTCTGAAGTACACGACAAAGGCCTGCGGGTAACAACCATCTGTCCGGGATTTGTTCGTACCAATATTATTGAGACGGCCCGACGCGAAGGCACCGCCCAGGAAAAAGTCGAAGATACTGTGATAAAAAATGGTATGCCGGTAGACGAAGCTGTCGCCATCATGCTGAAAGCCATTGCAGCAGAGAAAGAGCAGGTCGTCATCGCCAAAGGCAAAGAAGGCATGGGGCCGATCATCAAGCGTCTGTTCCCGGGCATGATTTATAAAATGGTCCGCAAGATGGCGCTGACCTGATGGCACTGAACTGATGAAAAAACTTATCCCAATACTACTAGCTACTTCACTCAGCCTTGTATCGACATCACTGAGTGCTGAAGTGATCATCAGCCACAAAACCGCCGGTCTGGAATATCCAGAAAATACGTTTGAAGGGTTTACTGCGTCCCTCGATATGCCTGTGGAGGCTATTGAATTCGACCTGCACGTCACCGCAGATAAGCAGTTAATCCTGCATCACGATCCTGTGCTGTCATCCTACAACTGCTTCACAAAAAACGATGATCAGCGGATTATTCTGGCGCAGACAACGCTGGATGAACTTATGGCATTAAAGTGCCACAACCATAAGGTGAATGCAGATTACACGCTGCCATCATTCGATCAGATTCTGCAGGCTTACTCTGAAAGTGATCAGTCAAAAGAGTTGTATATTGAAATAAAAGTCTGGGATGAGCTGATTGAAAATAATCCGCTGCACGAAGGTCTTAATACAGCCAGAATGCACTTTCCGGATGAAGAGGTCGCTGCTCTGGTTCTTCAGGCTGTTCGCAATTACAGCTTGACCGATAAAGTAGTATTTAACAGTTTCAGTCGTAAGTTATTACTGGAACTGAAAGCTATGCAGACAAGCGAAGAAAGTTTCCGCTATGGGCTCTTATACAAAGGCTCATACTCACCCTGGACTCTCGGCATTATTGCTCTGTTTACCCCGTTACAGTGCTACGACTCCTGCTGGGCACCTGACTATTCAGAGGTCAGCCAGTGGGTGACAGAAAATCAGATAGATTTTCTGATTCCGAACTTTGCTCAATTAAATAATTTTCTGTTTCGCCGGGGCTATAAGCGTGAAGTCAACGATAGGAAGAC
>JAYNJA010000166.1:0-5978 GCA_038109705.1 Thalassolituus sp.
GTGCAGTATCGCCCGGGCAGGCCGTTGGCTGGTCTGTGGTCAGCCGGACGCGCCTCTTAGTGCTCGGGAAACAACCGAGACGCTCGGTGGATTCTGGTGTGGTCGCGGACAGCAGTTCGGGGTCAGTCAGACGACAGCAGGGCTGGATGTCTGGATCAGTGTTGATGGTGCACGTCGGGAGCTGGCGTTGCCTGCGGCGCGTATTCCTTTCCATTACGTCGCGACTGCTGTTCAGGCATTGGCACTTATTGATCGGTTGCCCGAGGATGCTGTTGTATCCCGTGTGGTTGCAGACCTTCATGTTGATGGTCGCTGGCAAAGCTTTCGTCGTGGTGAGCAGACACTGGTTCTTGATGTCGCGCATAATCCGCAGGCGGCAGCATATCTGCGTTCGCAAGTTCCGGAAGTTGATTGTCTGATTCTGGGGATGCTGAGCGATAAGGACGTAGCGGGTGTGATTTGTGAGCTTCCTGAGGCTAAGAAAATTTATACCGTTACCCTTGATTGCTGGCGCGGTCGTTCTGCGGCGTCAACGGCAACGGACGTCAGCGCTTGTGGGTATTCGGTGGCGGGGCAGTATGAGTCTATGGCCGATGCTCTGGCAATGATGCCTGAGCAGGGCGTGACACTGGCAGCCGGCTCCTTTTACACTGTCGAGGCTGCGTCTGAATGTATTAACTCCGGAGAGGGTGAATGGAACTCCATCTGAAGAAGCGAATTGTTGGTGCCTGGCTGACGGTGACTGCACTGCTGGTCGTTGCGCCGATTGTGCTTGATGGTTCCCGGACGTACCGCTTGCTCGAAACGACAGCTCCGGCTCGCCCTGAGATTCAGCCTTGGGCGTCTGAAGATTATGAGCGGCAGGTCCGTCGCGAAGTTGAGGCCGCCGCGTCAGGTGATGCTGCATCGGCGATTGAAATGCCATCGGTGGTAGCAGTAGAACGCGATGAACCAGCAGCGCCTGGTGTCCCTGCGGACCGTACAGCGCTGGATGATACTAAGGTGCCTTACGCGTGGACACTTCAGGTCGGAGCATTCGGACAGCGTGAAAATGCGCATCGCTTCCGGGATGTTTTGCGCAAAGATGGTTTTAAAGCCTATGTGCAGGAATTCCCTGATGAGGGGATTACCCGGGTGTATGTTGGACCGGAGTTGCGCAGAACTGATGCCGAATCCTTGCAGAAACAGTTGCTGAAGCGGCGTGATGTTCAGGATGTTTATCTGCGCAGATATCAGGCGGAATCCTGAGTAAACAGGCGGATGTCAATTCTTTTATAGCGCGCAGGCTCTGGTATACTGCGCGCTTTCTCGTTGTCCGGGGCGGTAAATGATCATCATTGACTGGGTGATTCTGGCCATAATAGGTATCTCTGCGCTGATCAGTCTGGTAAGGGGCTTTGTCAAAGAAGCTCTGTCTCTGGCGTCGTGGGTGATCGCTTTTTTCGTTGCGAGGATTTTCAGCGGAAATCTGGCCACCCTTCTTGAAAACAGTATTTCTACGAATAGTGTGCGTTGGTTAGTGTCATTCGCGCTGTTGTTTGTTGCTACGCTCGTAGTCTGCGCTATGGTGAATTACCTGATAGCACAGGTGGTGAAGATTACAGGCCTCGGTGGTCTCGATCGCGTGTTTGGAATGGTCTTCGGCCTGATGCGTGGTCTTATGATAGTCGTAGCGCTGGTGTATGGCGCTCAGTTGACCATGATTCCTCAGGATCAATGGTGGCAGGAATCGCAGATAATTCCGTACCTTGAAAATATCGCAGACTGGGCCCGTAAGACTTTGCCCGGTGCGGTGAATCAGGTACTGAAAGCTTAATAATATTTACTTGTTTGAGGTAAATCGCACATGTGCGGAATAGTGGGTATAGTTGGTAAATCCCATGTGAATCAGGCCATTTATGATGCCCTGACTGTCCTTCAGCATCGCGGTCAGGATGCTGCCGGTATCGTGACCAGTTATGGCAACAAACTTTGCCTGCGTAAGGACAACGGCCTGGTGCGCGATGTCTTCCGTACCCGTCACATGAAGCGTCTGTTGGGTAACATGGGTATTGGTCATGTACGCTATCCAACGGCAGGTAGTTCAAGCTCAGCTGAAGCGCAGCCGTTCTATGTGAATTCACCGTACGGTATTACCCTGGCACACAATGGTAACCTCACAAATACCGAGCAGCTTGCCGATGATATCTATCGTGAAGATCTGCGCCATGTGAATACCACCTCAGACTCTGAAGTGCTGCTGAATATTTTTGCACACGAGCTGCAGGAACAACGTCAGCTTAAGCCATCGCCGGAAGTGATCTTCAAGGCTGTGCGCAAGGTGCATGAGCGTATTCGCGGTGGTTACGCTGTCGTGGCCATGATTACTGGTTATGGTATTGTTGCTTTCCGTGATCCACACGGTATCCGTCCAGCGGTTTATGGTCATCGCGACACCGATAATGGCCCTGAGTACATGGTAGCTTCAGAGTCAGTAGCTCTTGATGCCCTCGGCTTTAAACTGGATCGCGATATTGCCCCGGGCGAATGTGTGATCATGACCGAAGACGGCCAGCTGTTTACTGAACAATGTTCAGATAGCACAGAGCTGAAACCATGTATCTTCGAACACGTGTATTTCGCGCGTCCCGACTCCATCATCGATGGTATTGCGGTCTACAAGGCGCGTCTGCGTATGGGCGAAAAACTTGCCGATAAAATCATGCGTGAGCATCCTGAACACGATATTGATGTCGTGATCCCGATTCCTGATACAAGCCGTTCCTCAGCGCTGGAGCTGGCCAATCACCTCGGTGTTAAGTATCGCGAAGGTTTCATGAAAAACCGCTACATTGGCCGTACCTTCATTATGCCGGGTCAGCAGCTGCGCAAAAAATCAGTGAAGCAGAAGCTGAATGCGCTGGATCTTGAGTTCCGCGGTAAAAATGTACTGCTCGTTGATGACTCTATTGTACGCGGTACTACGTGCGAGCAGATCATTGAAATGGCCCGTGAAGCGGGTGCTAAGAAAGTATACTTTGCATCAGCAGCGCCTGCAGTTCGTTATCCGAACGTGTACGGTATCGACATGCCAGCAAAAGAAGAATTCATTGCGCATAATCGTAGTACTGAAGAAATTGCAAAAGAAATTGGCGCGGACTGGCTCGTGTATCAGGACATCGAGGATCTGGTTGAAGCATGCCTTGAAGGTGCAACTACCGATGCTAAAGCCTTCGACTGTTCAGTATTTGATGGCGATTATGTCACCGGCGATATTGATGAAGAATATTTCCGTCGTCTACAGCAGCTGCGTAGTGATGCGAGTAAAACACTGCAGGTAACCGATAACGAGGTTATCGATCTGCATAACCACAAAGAGGCCGATCATGGCTGATTTACCTGAGTGGCCGGAGCGTTACCAGTCAGATCTGACAGAAGCTTCATTTGACACTCTGGCGGTACGTGCGGGTCAGCGTCGTACGCCTGAGGGCGAACATAGCGAAGCGATTTTTCCTACCAGCAGTTACGTGTTTGCATCTGCTGCAGAAGCCGCTGCGACGTTTGGCGGCGACCGTGATGGTAATGTTTATTCGCGCTACACCAATCCGACTGTGCGTGCGTTTGAGGAGCGACTTGCTGCCTTAGAAGGCGGTCAGGCCTGTGCGGCAACGTCTTCTGGTATGGCTGCAATTTATGCAGTGTGCATAGCGCATCTGCAGGCGGGTGATCATATGATCTGCTCGCGTGCCGTGTTTGGTTCGACCAATGTGCTGCTGGAGAAATTCCTGCGCAAGTTCAATGTCGATATTACCTATGTCGATCTGCTGGATATTGATGCCTGGAAGTCGGCGGCGAAAAACAATACCAAACTGTTGTTCTTAGAGTCTCCATCCAACCCTTTGATAGAAGTGGCAGATATCCGTGCGCTGGCGGCGCTGAGCAAAGATATCGGCGCTATGTTGGTGGTTGATAATTGCTTCTGCACTCCTGCAGCTCAGAAGCCACTGGCGCTGGGTGCGGATCTTGTTGTGCACTCGGCGACTAAGTATATCGACGGTCAGGGCCGTTGCCTTGGTGGAGCGGTTGTTGGCTCATCAGAATTGATCGACCCTGTGATTGGTGTACTGCGTTCCGCGGGCCCAACCATGAGTCCATTTAATGCCTGGGTTTTCCTTAAAGGATTAGAGACACTGTCATTGCGCATGAAAGCGCACAGCGAAAATGCTCAGAAGCTGGCTGAGTGGCTGGTTGCTCACCCTAAGGTGACCAAGGTGAACTATTGCGGCCTTGAAACACATCCGCAGTATGAGCTGGCGAAATCCCAGCAATCCATGTTCGGTGGTGTACTGTCGTTTGAAGTCGATGGTGGTCGTGAGCAGGCCTGGAAGGTCGTTGATGCGACGCGCATGATCTCGATTACGGCAAACCTTGGTGATACCAAAACAACCATCACTCATCCGGGTACGACTACTCATGGTCGCTTAACTGATGAGCAGCGTGCTGAGGCCGGAATTTCGCAGGCTCTGGTGCGTATCTCCGTAGGGCTGGAAGATATCGAAGATATCAAGAAGGATCTGGCTCGCGGGTTAGATCTGCTTTAATCCCTATACTGACAAAAGAGCCCGCGAATGCGGGCTTTTTTGTTTCTCAGTTTTTTTGCTTTTACTGAGTTATTCGATGGGATTGCTGCATTCAGTATTGGCAGGCTCAAAACGACAGCGGATTTTTCTTGCCAGGCGTAGCATAGCGCTATCGTAGAAGCCCTGCTCGCGTAGGCTCAGACGTGTCTCCTGGCTTGTACTGGCAAGGATTTTCTTCTCATCTTCAGTGGGCGTTACCCAGAAGTTTGCAGGAATATTGGACAGCTCTTTATCCACCAGACGCGCATAATTATTAAAGCGGAAGAGGAAATCTTCACGCAGAATCAGTGCAAGTCCGGGAGGGAAGCGTTCTGCACGGCCTATGAGCTGAAGGGTTGACTGTCCAACTTCGGGTTTAATGGCAACGGTTGTTACTCCCGTCTGACCTTGTCCCATGACCAGGTAGCCGATATCTGGTGCGATAACTACTTCTACGGCACCTTCGGAAAAATATTGCACCGTCGCCGGCAGGCTGGCCGATTGAGGTTCGCCTTTAAGGGCAGAGGTCAGCCACGCACTGCCGCGATCTGTATCCGGAATACCAACCGGAAGCTCCTGAAATGCGCTGAGACTTGCGTGTTTACGTGAGCTGGCAAAAATATGATTCCCTCCGAGTGTCACTAAGCCAAGGGCTGTGTACTTTTCGTCGCTAAGACGGGGAGCGATGTCTGGCTTGGCCAGAACCTGTGCCAGCAGATAAAGCTGATCGCGACTGGTTATTGCTCCCGGTGCCTCTACTGTGGCGAGGAAGCGGTTGAAACGCATCGCGCTGGCACCACGAATCAGAATGGCGTCGCAGTCATTATCCCTGGTAAATTTATTAACCAGAGTTTCTTCGTTCTGGAAAACCTCAATAGAAAGATCCATGCCATAGTGCAGCGACCGCAGAATCTGGTCGCGCGTTGCCGCTGCTACCGGGCCATTTTTTCCCAGTGGGTCCCAGATACAGAAAGTACGTTTCAGATGGCCATCAACCATCTGATCACTTAACAGAACTTTCAGCGCTTTGATGCGTTTTTCAAGAGTCAGGTTCTGGTTGAGAACGGTTTCTTCGAGCTTTTTTATATTTTTATTATTCAGGCTCAGGTCGTTGCGTGTTTCGGTGCTCCAGCCCGGAACAGAAAACATAACACTGAGCAGCAGAAAAATTACTGCCGGTGTTTTCATGGTCAGTCCATCTCCCTGGTGTTGTCAGTGGTATTCTGAAGTTTGTGATTGCCCGAGTACAAGTTGTTACGTTCTCAAGTGTGACGTCGCGCGAGATTATATAGATGAGTTGCACTTTAGTGGGCATTACGGGACGGTTTGGCGTAATTCATGACATTTTGTCGCGTTCAATCAGGCTTTTATCTTTGCTGT
>JAYNJA010000166.1:5988-6532 GCA_038109705.1 Thalassolituus sp.
TCCGAAGTGCAGTGGGACAGTGTGCAGTCGTTCCTTTTCGTCGAGTGCCTGGTCTTATATGCTGCTGCCCTGAATATTATTTTTCGTACTGTTGTCTTAAGTCAGCAGGGGTCGATTTCCAGATGTCGGTGTCGATGGCGCCGGATAGTAGTTACAGGAGAACATTGATGTCGGTAATGCAGCAGGCTGTTGCGCAGATTAACAGGGTTATTCTGGGAAAAACTCTGCAAGTAAAACTGGCGGTCGCGTGTCTAGTGGCAGATGGCCATCTGTTGATTCAAGACCTGCCGGGCATGGGGAAGACGACGCTCTCTCATACACTCGCCCATGTTTTCGGTCTTAAATATTCGCGGATACAGTTTACCAGCGATCTGCTGCCTGCCGACATACTCGGTGTCAGTGTGTTTGAGAAAGATCCAGATACCGGTAAAAGCGGGTTTCGCTTCCATCGTGGCCCTGTGTTTTCACAGGTTGTACTTGCTGACGAAATTAACCGAGCGACGGCCAAATCTCGGAGTGCACTGCTCGAAGCGATGGACGAACG
>JAYNJA010000167.1:0-1454 GCA_038109705.1 Thalassolituus sp.
GCCATATACGGCGACCAGCAGGATTGCGCAGCGATTGCGCGGGAAATAATGACCATCTGCCAGTGCTACTGCGATAAAAACTCGCGGTCATTTCTGGAGGAAGCGACAGCGGTAGATCATCAGCGCTGGAGCGAAGAAGACGTTATTCTTATCACGTACGGCAATAGCATTCAGACGGCTGACGAGATGCCTCTGGATACTGTAGCCCAGTTCCTGCGGACCCGTCTGGCAGAAGTCATCAACTCGGTTCATATTCTGCCGTTTTTCCCGTATTCGTCCGATGATGGTTTTTCTGTTATTGACTATTACCAGGTAAAGCACGAGTGGGGTGACTGGACTCACGTTGCGGATATTGCTCAGAGCTTTGATCTGATGATCGACCTTGTCATCAACCACTGTTCTCGTGAAAACCTCTGGTTTATCGATTACATCGGTAACCGCGAGCCGTATTCTGATTATTTTATTGAGGTTGATCCGACGACGGATGTCTCACTTGTGACCCGTCCTCGTAATACACCTTTGCTTACACCAGTGCACACGCATCGTGGCTTGCGCCATGTTTGGGCAACTTTTTCAGAAGATCAGATTGACCTTAATTTTGCTAATCCGCAGGTGTTGCTCGAATTTCTTAAGATTTACCTCTTTTATATTGAACAGGGTTCTCGATTTATCCGCCTTGATGCGGTTGCGTTCCTGTGGAAGCAGATAGGTACAACCTGTATCCATCTGGAGCAGACACATGAAGCTGTAAAGCTGTTACGTGACGTGGTGAATTTTGTCGCTCCAGAAGTCGTCGTGATCACTGAAACCAATGTACCGGTTAAAGAGAATCTGAGTTACTTCGGTGACTCAGATGAGGCACATATGGTTTATCAGTTCGGTTTGCCTCCGTTGGTGTTGCATGCACTGAACCGTGGCAACGCTTCGTTTTTGAGTGACTGGGCGGATTCTATCCCGCGCCTGCCACCGGGTTGCACCTACCTCAATTTTACCGCGTCCCATGACGGTATTGGCGTACGCCCGGTAGAGGGGTTGTTGCCTGAGCGGGAAGTTCAGGATCTGATTGATTCTATGCACCGGTTTGGTGGTTTCGTCAGTATGAAAGCGAATTCTGATGGTACTGAAAGCCCGTACGAAATTAACATCACGCTGTTCGATGCCTGCATGGGCACTCGTCGTGGAGTCGATCATCATCAGGTTCAACGATTCCTGTGTTCGCAAGCGATTATGCTGGCTATGCAGGGGATTCCGGCGGTATATATTCATAGCCTTACGGCATCACCGAACGACCTGGAGCATGTCGAGAAAACGGGTCGGACCCGTTCAATTAATCGCCGTATCTGGGACAAAAATGAACTGGACTATCTGCTAGGTAATCCTGTTACGCCACAGGCGGAAGTCTTCGCGGCATTGACCCGAATGATTAAGCTTCGCCGCAAGCAACCGGCATTCAG
>JAYNJA010000167.1:1464-6494 GCA_038109705.1 Thalassolituus sp.
AATTAATAACGACCTGTTCATTCTTAAGCGTACCTCAACGGATAACGAGCAGGTGATTTATGCCATCTCTAATGTTACTGAGCGTATTCTTAAATTGCCGCTGGCAAGTTTAGGATTCCTTGAAAATGGCTTGTCAGATATTCTGGCGCTTGAGTCAGTAGTGATCGAAGATGAGCTGGTGTTGTACCCTTATCAGACGGTCTGGCTGACAAAGATCTGAGACATTAAGTAGTGATGCATAAAAAAGCCCCATCTCTGACGGGGCTTTTTCATTTTCTCAGAACAGATTATCCGTTCAGGAGAAGAGATTAACCGTCGAGCTCAGCATTATCCGCTTCAACCGCTTCATAGAGGCGGTCAAGGATGTCTGGCATCGCGGAAATAACACGGTTCCAGCTCGGGATAAACGGCGTTTCCATTGGGTTTGCCAGGAAGTGTTCACCTGCATTCATAATGTTTTCAGCAAACAGCTCTACCGCTTTCTCTTCAGCGTGGCGATCCAGCGACAGGCCATTCATCCGAGCGTCGTTGTGGTAAGTCTCGATGAAGTCGAGGGCAATACGGAAGTAAGTCGCCTTAATCGTACGGAAGGTTTCGGTTGTGAAAACTTCGCCCTGAGTCGCCAGTTTACGGAAGATAGCTTTACAGATGTCGGTGCTCATTTTCGACAGACCTGCGTTGGCATCTTCTTCAGACAGCGGCTGATGTTTGTGGTCGTATACGTCGGCGATATCAACCTGACAGATACGGTTGGTCGAGAAGTTACGTTTCATTTCTGACAGCACGCCGATCTCAAGACCCCAGTCGCTAGGAATGCGGATGTCGTTCAGGGCGTCTGCGCGCATTGAAAACTCGCCTGACAGTGGGTAACGGAAGCTATCGAGGTACTCAAGGAAATCCAGAGATCCGTAGACTTTTTTCAGTGCGCGCAATAGAGGTGTTACTAATAAGCGGCTTACCCGGCCGTTCATTTTCTGCTCGGCGATACGGGTGTAATAACCTTTAGCGAAAACGTAGTTAAAGCCCGGGTGTGCTACTGGGTAAATCAGGCGTGCCAACAAACTACGATCGTAAGTTACGATATCGCAATCATGTAGAGCTACGGATTCAGCGCGGCCTGATGCCAGCACGTAGCCATAGCAGTACCAGACATTGCGGCCTTTACCCATTTCAGTGGGGGCCAGGCCCTCCTGCTGCAACATTTCATCCAGTTTCATCAGGCGTGGACCGTCATTCCAGAGAATCCGGTGATGCTGTGGCAGGCGAGAGAAAAATTTGTGGGCGTACTCGTACTGTGCTCGGTCTGCACGATCGAGGCCGATAACAATCTCGTTCAGGTAAGGTACCTGAGCGACTTCCTGAATGATGTTATCCAGAGCCGGACCTTCCAGTTCAGAAAACAGCGAAGGAAGAACCAGTGACATGGGCCGCAGACGGGAAAAGCTCATCAACTCTTTTTCCAGTTCGTCTAACGGGCGGTCAGTGAGGTTGTGTAGGGTGGTTACAATGCCGTTCTGATAAAAATCAGCCACTGCAGTTCTCCTTAAGCAGTTTTTCTAATAATGGTAATAATTGTTCGTTCCAGCCTTTAGGGCCTTTAAAAGACGCAGTAACAGCGGCTGGATTATCAATGGTGAGTGTCGCTTTATCGCCGGGGATGATAACTGGAAAATCCGCAGCCTCAAGCATTGCGCGATCATTTTCACCGTCGCCAAGAGCAATCGTAATGGGTTTTATCCCGTATTCTTTCTCATATCGAGCTGAGAAAAAGCTCAACGCAGAGGATTTATCGGCATCGCCCATCACATGATGGAAGCGGCCGCCTTGAAGAATTCGCAAACCATGATGGGCGAGAGCTGCTGAAAATGCTGTCAGTTCTTCATCGCTGCCGCGCCACAACAGTGGTTCGGTTGCGGCGCGCTGACGGGCGAAATGAGCTTCTTCAGTGCTCAGTCCGGTAATGGCTGCGACCTCTGTGTCAGTCATGTCGTTAAAGCCACGAAATTGGAAACCATCCTTTCTGAGTTCATTGAGTACTTTCAGAATGTCGGTATATGACGCGCCAGGAAGCTCACAGGCCAGCTCGCCATTGGCATCCCTGTAGTAAATAGCACAGCCATTTTCGCAGACGAAAGGCGACGTGTTTTCCAGTGTGCGTCGTAGCTGCTGAACTTCTGGCTGGGTTTTACTGGTATTAAATATCAGCGGAATATCATTTTTTTTGATCAGCGCCAGTGCGTCTTTAGCGGCTCGTGTGCTGTAATCGTGATGGTCAAGAAGGGTGCCGTCCAGATCGGTAAAGATAATGATCGGAGTTGATGGCTGTTGATTCATGATCCTGCTTTTCCTTCGGTGATTGCTGCTACCTGATGAGCATCATTGATAGTCATCACCAGATTGGCAATTTCGGGAAGGCGGGTCAATGCCTGCAACGTAATACGCTCATAATGTTGAATAAAGCGGCGCAAGGCGGCGGAATCCAGGCTGCGGTCAGTTGTTCCCTGTGCGTTACTACGGTTACCTGCTTCCTGTTGAGTGCGCCAACGCTGTACTGCTGCCATATCAGGTACTTTCAGCATAATCAGATAATCGATAGCATCGAACCAGGTGCGGTACTCGTTTGCGAGCCGGGTATTTACCCATGTGCGCCAGGTCGTATCCGGATCTTCTTCAGCTTCCAGCGTATTGATCGGCGTCTGTAACTGTTGCTCTGATACTGCTTCACAGCCCACGCACCAGCCTTCAAAAAGAATGACATCGACGGGGCCTTCAACGTTATGCCATTGTGCCTGAGGTAAACGGTCATCACTGGCTTTATCGAATGCCGGAATCTGGCAGTGTTCTCCCGCTTTCAGAAGACGTAATTCTTGAAAGAGTTCAATGCCACGCTCAACTTCATGAGTTCCGGGCACGCCGCGGGTTGCTAACAAGGGGTGAACATCGCGGCTCAATTGCTGTCGTTCAGCGTGAGACAGGTACAGGTCATCAATTGAGACTATGACTGCATTCCAGCCAAACGCATTGGCGTACGCCTGCTTCAGTGCCAGTGACAGAGTACTTTTACCAGACCCCTGACCGCCGTGGATGCCAATGACCGGAGGTGTTTGCGAACGCTCGATCAGTCTGGCAAGTGATGCCGCTAACGGACGCCAGACATCATCCCATTGCGCCAGCCAGCCATCGGGAAGGCCTTCACTCGGTGGTGCTGCCTTAAGTTTCGCGATTAGCTCACTGTCTGTACTTATTGTCTGTGGCCAGATACTCATGCCGGGCTCCCGTGATTTCTGTTATTGGTTTTGCAGTCTCTGTGCCAGAGTCAGGATATCTGGAGTATGATGATCCGGTGACGCCTTTTTATTATCCGGGTATTCCTCAACACTGATGGGCATTGACTGTAACAGTCAGAGTTGCAGTCTGGGATGTTGTAGGTGGCGATATTCTTCAGTGCATCCCTGCACTGATATGGGGCGTTTCAATAATGCCAAAACAGCATGCACTAAAATGGAGCGAATATGAAGCGAGTCGCCTATCAGGGTACCGCCGGAGCCTATTCTCATCTTGCCTGCACGCGGGTATTTCCCGAATGGGAGCATGTTGCCTGTAACGACTTTACCGATGCACTTGAACTGGTAACTAACGGTTTTGCTGATCGAGCTATGATTCCATTGGAAAACTCGACAGCTGGCCGGGTTGAAGAAATTTATCGCTTAATTCCCCGTACACCTCTGTATGTGATCGCTGAGCATTTTGAGCCGGTCAATCATTGTCTTCTGGCCCTTCCTGGTGTGGCACTGGATGACATAACGGCGGTGCGTTCACATCCTCAGGCGCTTGCTCAGTGTCATCAGCGCCTCGTTAATTTGGGGCTGAAACCGGAAGCCGCAGTTGATACAGCCATGTCGGCACGCAACCTGGCGAACGAAAATGACCGTGTTCGTGGAGCCATTGCATCGGAACTTGCCGCCGAACTCTATGGCCTGAACATTCTTCATCAGAATTTTCAGGACGTTATGGGTAATACCACTCGCTTCCTGGTGTTCTCGCGAGAGGAGGAGCATAAAGAGTTCAGTGCTGGAACGCGCTATATGACGAGTCTGCTGTTTGCTGTCCGTAATATACCTGCAGCGCTCTATAAAGCATTAGGTGGCTTTGCGACCAATGGTGTGAATATGGTGAAGCTTGAAAGCTATATGGATGGCGGCACGATGGAAGCAAGCCATTTTCATCTTGATATCTATGGCCATCCTCAGGAACTGGCGGTTGCCAATGCGCTTGAGGAGCTGGCGTATTTTGCGCGTGAGGTTCGCGTGCTGGGTAGCTATCCTGTTCACAATTATCGCGATCGCGCAGACTTTGTGTAATCCCTGGGTTTCGCGTTCAGTGTACTGGTAACCAGATCGCGAAGGTTTTCCGTAAGGTCTGTTTCCGTACAGGCTTGTTGATCAGGTCGTCCATCCCTGAGTCTCTGGCCATCTGAGAGAATTCTTCACCCAGATGGGCTGTCAGTGCAATGATGGGTAAGCGAGGTAGTTTCTTTTCCCGTTCCAGCTCACGAATTTCACGTGTGGCATCGTAACCGTCTTTTATTGGCATTTCACAGTCCATTAATACCAGATCCGGGTCTGCTGGCCGTTCGCGGAAAGCCTGTACAATCCCGGCGCCATCGGAAAATACTTCACATTGCATGTCAAGGTGACGCATCATCCCGACAATTACTTTCTGATTAACGATGTTGTCCTCTGCAACCCAGATGGTTCCTTTGCGATAGTTCGTTGTCTCATCGTCTAGGCTGTCACTGGTCTCGATCAGATTCATAATAAGCTGCGACAGCACATGAGAACGGAATGGACGTTCGCATTGTTTATCCTTGCTAAGGCGAGGTATGTAGCGATCAACAATGTAAATTGTGTTATCCGAGGCTTCTGTCGATGAGGGCGGTGCGTCAGTGATAACGAAATCGAGTGGTTCGTGGTAGCGGCTTGCTTTTATCTGCACTTTGAGACGTTCTGCAACTTCCGGGACCAGTGATT
>JAYNJA010000168.1:0-740 GCA_038109705.1 Thalassolituus sp.
CCATGTTGGCGCTTATCGCCTGACCTGACATATACATCAGAACCAGCACGCCCTGCGCTACCATGTGGAGCCGGTGGGCGCGTAGTTTGCGTTGGCCGTTGGTGTTCATCGGTACTGAATAGCCAGCTTGATGGTCTCGCCAGCGGACACCGTTTTGAAAGGCTCCAGAAGCAGCCCGAGCGTCACCGTTACGATATTCTCTTGCTTTCCTTTCAGAACAATCTCAGTGAGGCTCTGGCTCACCTCTTCGATTCCGGTCACCCCAGCGATATTCAGCACGCCAGCCTGATAGCAGATAATTTCTTTGGCTTCCAGCCCTGATAGGTCAAACGTGGCGTTCCCGCTCGCGTCTGTTACCTGCTCATCAACGTATGTCTTTACGTTCAGCTTTGGCCCATTCTCTGTCTGAACGGTCTGCGTTTGCTCGCTTGCCCAGATAGACATTTCAGCGCCCCGTCACAGAAACGATGGCGTTATCACCATCAAGCGAGACAACTCGAACTGCGGTAACGGTAGAAACAAGTCCGTCAGAAGTCAAAGAGCGCACAACCCCCAAAGGCCAGTCTTCCCAATTTGCCGTGCCAGCCGCCAGACGCTCTTTTGGCTCTGTTGCAAACTGAACCTTTGCACGACCGTTGTTTGATGGAATAAGGCGTACGGTCGGCTCTACAATACTTGCAGGAAGCATAATGAAATCAGACGTTCCGGTAGTTGAAGCCTCAGCAAAACGCACCCCAAAC
>JAYNJA010000168.1:750-5781 GCA_038109705.1 Thalassolituus sp.
ACTCATCGGTAGTTTTTCGCAGTGACATAGAAATCATGAGTAACGCTCCTCCCAGTCAAGTTGAATACCTCCCTCAGTCACAACATTTGCCCCCCGATGGTCTAGCACCAGATAAAACGCAGCGCCACCACGCACGCCAACTCGCGTACCGTCCGGCGAATAGTTAGACGTCGCTTGGTTTACATTTCCGTCAGAAACAATAAAATCAATTGTTGACGGATTAACCCCAGCGGCAGGAGTAAAAATCCCAGCGCCATCGGCGCGACGTATGGTCACGCCAGTAACAGGATATGGCACACCTTCTCGCGGGATAGTGTTAACCAGTGAGGTCACGCCAGACGACGCAAGCGCACCTGTGAATGTGTGGATAGGCGCAGCTGGATTTTCAGCAAACGCGCGGTATTTTCGACCTCCGGTAAACACCATCAGCTTTCGACTCTGTAGAATGATTGGATTGGTAATTTCAACGTAATACACAATCTGATCAGCAGCAGCCACATCATCCCATTCATCACAGAATCGGAATTGCTCATTAGCCTCGAAGCTGGTCTGCTGGTTATCTACAGGAACCCTGCCAATATCGCGTATAGAGCTAGTAAGCGGCGTAGATATCGGATGCATCAGTTATTACTCGTCAGCAACAGACCGCGAGCGTAGTATCCCGACCAATCCCCGTTGAACACGATTTTAACACGGTCTGCATGACCCAACCCAGCAGGCTCTAGCCGGTCTTGATTGTTGATTATAGAACTAGACACGCCGGAACCGTTGTCCAGCGTGCGCCAGTAATACGCCTCGTCTTCAATAGCGAACTTCAAACGGCCCAGCACGGTAAACGTAAGGCCAGAAGGGGCGGCTTCGTTTGCGTCCAGCGCGGCGGCATCGTCGTAACAGCGTAACGCTACGAACAACTGACAGTATTGCAACTGGCAATCAACCTCGACTTCCGTGTCAGTGCCCAGAGTGATAACCGCGTCGTTAGTTGACGGGTCTCGGAATAGGATTTGTTTGCTCATTCGTTTTTACCTGTTTGGTTTTTCACAGTATAACGGGTCACTGTAGTTCATAGCTATCCGTTACCCTTCTGACAGATTCGAAGCTGTTCTTTATAGTCTTCCAAGTGGCTCTTGGCTTGTGCTATTTGCTCAATAAACCTTTGCTCCTGCTTTGTCAGACGAACCTCGAACATCTCGCGCTCTCTCGCCAACTGATCTCTAGCTGCTTTTACAGTGGTTCTTGTTGCGAACGCCCACGTCAGAGAGCATCCGGTGCCGAACCCCAAAAACGCCTCGATCGGCGCAGCGGCAAAATCAATCATCCTTTAGCGCCTGAATTATAACTAGTGTTTGATTTCTTGCGGCAAACATCAGCGACACGACAATAAGCCAAACATGCAGCCCCTCATGGAGCCAGTGAGGCATGGTCACGATATTATCCAGATAGCCAGACACAGCACAAAGAACAAACACAACAACCATGAGCCCGAACGCAAGAACCGCACGCCTGTTGCGGGTGCGATAATGAAGGGCGGCGTGTGCGAACTGAAGCGCTATCACGCTGTATATAGATACGGTCAGGGCGTCAAGCATCCAATCCACCTAGTTCGACCTTAGAAACAAAAAACCCCGCCGAAGCGGGGCCGTTGCCCGCCGGGGCGGGTGCGTCGTGCGTTACTTGCCGTCACCGGCTGGCTTAGCAGTCTCTGGCTTAGCAGCCTTAGGAGTAGCAGCCTCCAACTTCTTACCGCCGGTCTCGCTAATCAGCTCCACACGGTCGCCTTTCACCGCATTGTCAGTCTCGTAGACCTCCCCCACCAACAGACGGCGGGGCTGGCCTTTCTCGAATACAATCTGGTTAGGCTTCACGACTTTGTACTTGAACTTAGCCATGCGTCACTCCTTATTCAAACGCAGCAGCATACAGGACACCGGTCTTGCCGTCATAGTCGTTCTTGACCTGAATACCCATAGCCCCCCAAGTGATGAAGTTGTGAGCGTCGAACGGGTTTACACGCGGAATGGCGATGGTGTTAACGCCCATACCCACCAGAGGCTGGATAAACTCACTGGACAGCATAGCCATGAACAGTTCGTTGCCTGACAACTTGCTTGATTCCTTAATCGCACCGATGCCAGCAAGTTTCAGCAGGTCTTCCAGAATAGTGCCGTAACCAACGTCGTTTTCGTTGTAGTGGCGTTCCAGATTGGTGTAAATCTCGCGAGAGACGTACACGGTAGCGTCACCGTAAGCGTTATTCGTGATGCGCAGCGTGTCGCGCATCGACTTGAACGCAACGCGCATCGCAGCGCCGGTGGTTGCGCTTGAGGTTAGGTCGATATTCAGACCGCCAGAGTCAAGGTCAACACGGGCAACGCGGGAGTCGTTACGGATACCAGACCAGCTGTTACCGTTGAACGTGATGTTCGAACCGTCCAGAACGTAGTCCACCATTTGGCGGCGGGTTGCGCGTACAGAGTTCGCTTGGTCGTCAATCAGCGCGTCGAAACCTTCAGAACGCTGACCGGCGTACTCGCGCCATTCGCGACCGAAACCGTCCTGATGCACAGGGATGATAGCGGAATCGTACTTGTAGTCAGTCTTATCCATTGTTACAACGGTCTGACCACTCAGAGTGGTTTTCGCGTTGCCAGAGTCAGACGCCTGACGGTACTTGTATTCGATTTTGCCAATATCCACGCCTTTCGCCAGCGGCAACAGGTCGTTCAGAATGGCGTCACCTTCGTCAGCACGCATGATGGTCTTGGTCTGCATATCCATTTCAAGATACACATCACGCGGGATAGTAGCAGCCGCGTTGCCAGCCATGCGAGCCAGTGCTTCGTCTTGCGCGTTACCGAAACGGCGGCGCTGCTCAACTTCCGCCCATTGGCGATTGTAGTTGCGAGCTGAGGTAGTGCCAGAGTTCGCAATCAGTTCTTTAGAAAAATACATACTCAGTCACTCCTTAGAATTTGACTTTCACAAGGCCGGTTGACGCACCTGTATTAATGATTTCGTCCGCCCAGCAGATAATGTCATCTGTACCGACCACACCGATACGCAGGAGGCCCGCGCCGTCAGCAGCCAGCGGAGTGTCCAGAGCTGTGATATTCTGGCCTGAATTAACCTGCATGTTATAGCGCTCGCCCGGCTTAGGCTCGAACGCAACAGCGGTATCGCCGGACGCGAACGTGTCAGTTGCGCCGCCCTGCAACAGGGTGTTCAGGTCGCAGACGTACAATTTAACGCCAGCGCCGCCGCCGTCAGTGTTGAACAGTGCGAACTGACCGGATGACTTAAACAGGAGCATACCCGGCGTCAGTTCAGCCGCCGCAATCGCTTCGTCTTGTGTCGGTTTGTTGTTCTCAACAGAACCACGGAAAATCACATTAGTAGCCATGTCTTATCACTCCGGCATGTCGTAGGTTTCAGGTTCTGCACCGTTGGCTTGATAGCCGCTCGGCACGCCAGCTGCGTCAGAGTGCTTAGCAATCAGTGCCTTCAGGCCGTCTTCGGTCATGCCTTTGAGCGCGTTAGCTTCAATGCCAGACGCAGTAGCGGCTTGCTCTACCAGAGTGGCTTTCTGCGCTTCTGCGTTGGCGGCCATGTCTGCCTTTACTGTTTTCAGTTCGTCAGCCAGCGGAGCAACGGCAGCTTTAACCGCATTGCCTACCAGCTCTTGAATTTCTTCTGGTGTCATTTCATTTTCTCCGCCGTTGTCGGCATTGATTACATTTGTAGGGTCAGTATAACCAGCAGGTACGGCGGTTGCTACCATTTCGCCAAGCCTGTCAAGGATTTTTTTCATAGCGTTGCCAACCGGTGTAAACGTAGTGCGGCGCTTAACCTTTACTGGCTCGCCTTTTAGTTCGACTGCGCCGGTTGAACTAATTGAGTAATCAATCTGGTAATACTGGTCGTCAGACTCATACACAACGTAGTCGTCATAAGTCTGGGCAATCCATAGCCATTGTTCTTTGCCCGGCGTTGCGTGTTTGCCCCTTAGTGCCTTCTCGATGACTTCGCGCTTCTCTTCTGCGCTCATTCCGTTAGTCGCCGTCTCCCGGTCAACATTCACCCACATACCTACACCGTCGTCAGGGGTGGCCGCGCCCGGCTGGTCTAGCAGAATAGCAACGTGGTCGAAGCTCATATTGCGCGCTACCCATGTGTATTCCTTGCCTTTGCTGTTGCCAGCGGCCTCTTCACGTTGCAACAGAAGGCCGGTGGATAGGTGCACTGGTTCGGAGCCGTTCAGGGCCGCAATCAGACGTTCGCCGTCGGGGTGTGCCAGCGCCTGACGCTCGTTGATAGCCACATCCATGAGTACGCGTCCGCCCTCATAACGGACGTTCTCGCACGTCGCCCCGGCGTAGTATTTACGCAGACCTTCGCCGTTAGATGCACTAATAAACGCGCCACTATCGTCTTCGGGGTGCCCGATTGGTGCCGGAACTCCTGACATAGATTGGTAGCTTGTTGAGATTTCAGCGGATGGATACAGCCCGCCGTTCATAACCACATCATCAACAACAGGCACGGCATCACGAATTAAATATCCGTCCGCCGTGCGCTGGATTCGTTCAGAATTGACCTGTGTAACAAGCCTTAACTGTTCTGGCATGGGAACCCCAATAAAAAAAGCCCGGTAACTGTTATTGGCAGTTTAACCGGGCTGGTGCGGGGTTGGTAGGGGTTATATGCTCCGCCCGCCGCGATTATGGCGGTAACGCTCAATCCAACTTCCGTTAGACTCAACGAAATCGTCTTTGTAGGCGTTAAGTATGTATCCGATATGTTCAAACTCGGACGGCGCTATCTCACGAACAACGTGATACCACCGCGATTTATCGCCCCATGTTTCATCGAAGTACTCTCCGTCCTTACTGTTAATGAAGTGAACAACAAAGTCGTCTTTGCTCCCGGCAAGACACATCCAGACTTTATCAGCCCGGCCAGCCGTTACAGCTGCAACTGCATTGTTGTGACAGTTACGGTTAGCAACTGCGAAGTACGGCATTTTGACTTTTA
>JAYNJA010000168.1:5791-6445 GCA_038109705.1 Thalassolituus sp.
ATGTGCAATCACAACCCGATTCCGCGTTAGCGTTGGTGATAGTCAGCTCGCCACCCTCCGCTACAATCAAGCCCTTCTTGTACATGTCATCACCCAGCGCCGCAACCTTGGCCGCTTCGATTAGTTCCGCGCTGTTGCATGTGAACGACTCAGCGAAGTCCGTAGGCATTACGCGTTTCCAATCCAGATAACGCGCATCAATAAGGCCGGTGCTGAAACGGAACCCCGGCCCGTCTACGATAATCTGGCGATCTGACACTCGAACCTCGCCAGCGAAGTCAGTCATAAGGCGCGCCGATTCCGGCGGAAGAATCACGTCCGGGCCATCGTAGCCGCATTCAGCTACCGCCATGCGGTGGCCATCAGTGGCAACCGCGTAACCGTTGGTTAGGTGCACACCGTTAAGCATCGGGCGGGAGTCCTTGGTCGGCATGGCGTGAACAACCGCCCCGATAGCGCGGCCTAGCTCCATCGCATCGCATCCGACAACCTGACCGTCTTCGTAGTCAGGTTGCGGAAAGTCACCATACGGTAACGACAAGAGCTTAACCCGGCTGCGTCCGGCGCTTACCTTATCCGGCGTGATAGTCACATCGCCCTTAGCCGCGTTGATAACCTGAGCCAGCTTGGCAGCCGGTACGACTGCCTGACCCG
>JAYNJA010000169.1:0-1526 GCA_038109705.1 Thalassolituus sp.
TCACCAGTGATTTTTCGCTTTCATTTGATATATCGATAAAGCATTTGTAGCGGCTCAGGTCTGCCAGAGCCTTATGCCCGGTTGGATTAATGTCGTGTAATGTGACTGTGAATACTGAGCCTTCTCCGGGGATGCTTTTAAGATTTATATTTCCCCCTAATAATTCGCTAAGGCGCTGACATATGGTCAGGCCTAGACCACTGCCGCCGTAGTCTTTGCTGGCATTACGGATCTGGGAAAAGCTATTGAACAGAAGCTCTCGTTCATCGTCCGAAATACCGATACCAGTATCTTCTACATGAATCTGTAATGATCCGTTGTGCCAGCTCAGGCGCAGGATAACGTGACCACGTTCAGTAAATTTGATTGCGTTGTTCAGCAGGTTATTCAGGATCTGGCGAAGGCGATTCTCATCGGTGTAAATATGCGAGTATTGCGGATTACCAATATCTGCGAGCAGGGTGATATTTTTTTCCCGGGCCTGGCGACTGTAAAGCATGATGGTGTCATTAATAAGCGGCACCAAAGCAACTTCACGCTTATCTATCGTCATTTTTCCGGATTCGATTTTCGACAGGTCCAGAATATCATTCAGCAAAGACAGCAGATTTTCGCCTGACCCTGCAATGGTCTCTACGTAGCGTTTCTGTTGAGAGTCGAGACGGGTGTGTTGCAGTAGCTCTACCATTCCCAGGACGCCGTTGAGCGGAGTCCGTATTTCGTGGCTCATCATGGCGAGGAAGGCAGACTTGGTGCGCGCATCTTCTTCCGTCTGACGCAGAGTACGTTGCGATTGACGCAATCGTTCCTGATCGGCTTTTGCCCGCTTTCTTGCAGCAATGATGTCCTGCCGCGTTCGTATCTGCTGCAGGCGTTGTTCATACAAGCGCAGAACAATCGCGAGACTGTGGATGGTTATTACCGAGATCGCGCCAAAGTGCGAAATATAGGCAATAAACAGATTCGTCGGGATCATCCCCTGACGGGCCAGACTGTGCACAAAGATGGATATCGCCAGAGAATATATTCCGATTGCGTAGGTCAGGTTCGATGGCGAGCGGAAAACGCCAGCGAGGCTGACAATAAGAATCAGAAAGAAGGGCACCAGTAAGGTGACGCCCTTCATCAGATTCACGATCCATGAAATCGACAGTAGCTGAGTGGCAAGTATTGTGATTCCAGTAGCGATCACTGTAATCCACTGCAGGTGTGAAATCAGCGCTTTGTGACGCCTGGCTACACTGATAAAGCGGCCCGTGAAAAGTACGATAAAGAAAATAGCTGTCACGCTGGTAAAGAAGGTCGAGCGGGCCTCAAATAATGGATATCCGGACCATATATAGCGATAGCCAATGCCCGTATGCGCGAGAAAAAAGGCCAGATAGAAGATAACGAAGCCGCAGAAATACAGCAGGTAACGTTCGCGGATAGCGAGAAACAGGGCGAGATTGTACAGCAGCAGGATCACCAGAAAACCGGTGTAAAGGCCGTAAAACAGGTTTCGTTGTTCATTAACATCACGCGCT
>JAYNJA010000169.1:1536-2923 GCA_038109705.1 Thalassolituus sp.
AAGCAGGCGCAGCGTGAAGTTCAGCAGAGCGCTGTTTTCCAACCGGAAATACAGAGTGCAGTTACCCTCTGCGACGGTAGGAATGCGGAACTGAAAACTGAGTTCAGGCTGCATCTCAGGGGCTCTGCGGACGGGATTGCCAGCCGTATGCTGGTCGATCAGAGTATCCTTGCAAAACAGGAGGTAGTTCAGCTTTTCCAGGCGCGGGTAATTGATATCAACAATATAATCAGGTCGCTCGTTGGGAATACTGAGATGTAAGCGATACCAGTGTGGTGGGCTGGATATACCGGGATTGGGTACTTCCGCAGTGACTGCGGTCCAGGTCGCATCGGCAGAGTGGATGCTGGTGATATCAATTTCACTGCTTTCAGGCCACTCCTCAAGATGGGAACCTAACGGCGTGTCAGTGATCGCAGCGCTCAGGTCGAGTGATTGCGCCGACAATGGCAGTAAAAAAAGCAGTATCGCGAGCAACCAGCACAGTAGCTCGGGAATTAACCGGTTAGGCAAGAGGGGTTGCTCTGCACGACTATAGTATTGCGACATTCTACGAACTGAGGCGGAATCTGTCATGTATCCTCCCGCGCCCGTTTGCGGAATGACGTCGGTGTTTCTTCCATCCACTGACTGAAGGCCCGATGAAACGTACTCGTTTCTGAAAAACCTGTCGCATGTGCTATGTCACTTACAGCGAGTTCCGTTGTTTCCAGCAGGCGGCAGGCTTCCATGCAGCGTAGTTCATCTTTAAGTCGCTGGTAACTGGTTCCTTCCTCGCGCAGGCGTCGCCGCAGTGTCGCGCCTGAAAGTCCAAGTTTGCCTGCCATACTTTCGAGCGTTGGCAGATCGCGGATATCTTCGCCGCCTAAAGCGGATCTGACCCGGGCACTGTGGCTCTGATGAGGGTTCGGGCGAGCGAGCAGGTCTGCTGGGGAGTGCTGCAGAAAGTTATGCAATTCCGCTGGAGTCCGGTTGACCGGCAGGTGCAGTGTTCTTTCAGGGATAGTCAGAGCGAGTTGCGGTGCAGAAAACGTTACGGGCGTCGCAAATAAGGTTTTGTAGAGCCCCTGATGTTCCGGAGCAGGGTAGTTACACTCAACATTGAGCAGGGGAATCCCCTGAGCCGTAAGCCAGCTACAGAAACGATGCCAGATGACGAGTAGAGATTCGCTCAGAAAATGATCCGGGTCGAGCTCGGCTGCGTGACGGATTACTATCTTTGCGGTGTGTTTATCCTGCTCCAGGCCGATCTGTGGCGCAGTGGGCAGCAACCGATAGAACAGCCCTGCACGCTTGATCGCGTGTTCCAGCGTCGCGCAGGTAATAACGGCATATCCCATCATCGCAAAGGTACCAAAGCGCACCGGTTCAGGGTTCAGTCCCATGG
>JAYNJA010000169.1:2950-6404 GCA_038109705.1 Thalassolituus sp.
AGAGCCATCGCAAGCGAAATCGTTGGTATGAATGCCTGCTTCATTAAGTAGCGTGTCAGGCTCGGGAAAGTATCGTCTGACACCGGACAAGGGAGCCTGAATAAAGGTTGCAGGAATTCGGAAGGACGACATAGTTATCTGACTGATGGTACGGGAAGTATTATTTTACGGATTTGGTGACTATTCAAAGGCTGCTGCGGTAAACCATTGAAGACAGCCTTCAGGGATACGGTTTCCCGCCAGCTTACCACGTTCGCTTTACTGACTAACCAGCCCGGTTGTTCAGACCTCGTAATGTAGATCAGGCGGATGGCCCGGACGTCTGATAGAGAGAAGTGCGGTTGCGCCCACTTTCTTTCGCGTGATAAAGCGCTTTGTCTGTACAGTTGAGCCACAGCAGCCCGTCACAGATATCCTTTGACCAGGTAGCAACGCCAATACTTGCACTCAGAGCAGGGGCGCCACTTTTACCGCGGCCTAGGGCGGATATTGAACGACGAAGCCTCTCTGCGGTAGTTACCGCGGCATCGGCATCTTCATTTTCGAGCAGTACTCCAAAGATCTCGCCACCCAGGCGAGCACAGTGACGTTCGCCACTGAGATTCTGTAACCCATTGGCGATCCGCTTAAGGATTTCATCGCCCTGCGCGTGCCCAAGTCTGGCATTCAGGTCTCTGAAGTGATCCATATCCAGTAGCAATAGCGATCCGGACGTCTGGCCTTGTTGAGCGCGTTGTATGAAATCATCGAGGACAGGCAGCCAGGTTTCTTTGCTGAGCAGTCCTGTAAGAGCATCGTGTGATTTCATCGCCTCAATCGACTCAAGTGCCTTGCTGGTATCGCTCTTACTGACTGCAGTATCAGTGACATCGTAAATAATCACACAGATGTGATCGGCCTGACGTGTCACTGATTCCAGAGGAATAATGCTGGTGTTCTGATACATAAACTCGCTACGGCCGGTAATTGGGCGCGAGTTACTGAAGCGGAAAAGGTAGGGGCGCTGTTCCCAGATGGTAAACGTACGGGTTTTCAGTTGAAACACAGGCTCGGCTTTTTGCCGGAACCAGTGTTCGGGCAGCTCTGGGAACATTTCGAACAGGTTTTTACCTTTGGCGTTCTGTGGGCTGATACCGCTGTGGCCCTCCATGAACGCGTTCCAGAGCTGTACGTCGTAATTGCGATCGAGCACAAGCAGACCAACATCGATATTCTGCAGAATATCCATAAGCCAGTGTATGTCGCTGATTTCAATCTGCGGATTCGTCATAGTCAGTCGAGCAGGTAGTCGATTTTACGGTTCAGCGCTTTGACCGAATCTTCGGTAAAGAGCAGCAAAAGTTCACATTCGATATTTACGTGTTCGATGGTGTAGTGGATCTCAATCGCCAGCGTCCGGTTCCAGCCGTAATTGCCATGGCTGAGAAGCTCGTTCATATCGCAGTGTTGACCCAATACAACCGGGTGCCCCTGGTTGAAGACAATCTCAAGCTGTTCACCGATACCATGGATGCATGCACCAATCAGAATTGATGATGTGTCCATCAGTAGTTCGAGTTCGGCCTGTTGGCTAAGGGGGCCGGTGTATTTCATCAGCGATGCCAGGCTCGCAAATGACGTATCGTTGAACATCAGGAGGGCTTCTCCCGCGATTCCAGCGCCGATAAAGCCCTGACAGACCGCAGAGACACTACTGTCGCTGTGTGCGCCCTGCAAAGCCATATTCAGGTCACTGTTTTCAATGACGCTTACTTTCGGGATCGGGAGCACGACATAAGCATTAAGCAGGCGGGCAAGGCGATCGGCGGCTTGCCCCATAGCAACATTGGTCAGTTCCTGATAACAGTCGCGCTGATCTTCTGTCAGTATCGCGGTGGCAGCTCCCATGTCACGCTCCCGTCATAATGCCGTATTCAGTCAGCACACTGCGTGCTTTCTCTGCATCGATTGGTTTCTTGATGAATGCCATCGCCCCCAGGGCTTTTACCCGGTCCTGCGCATCCGGCTGGATATCACCAGAGACGACGATGACCATGGCCGGTAAGTCATCCCGGCGAATGGTTTCAAGTACACCGTAACCATCCATATTCGGCATGGTGAGGTCGAGAAATACAACGTCACCCTCAACACCATCACCGGCGAAATGTACATCGACATTCCACTCTGGTGGCAGGGCTCTGGCCATCTGCTTTCGGGCAAAACTTGAGTCATCACAGATAAGTACGTTGAGATTCATGGTCCGGATCTGCTCATTCCATTCTAGTAGGCCGGTAACCTTTACCGGGCTTTCCTGAAGTCCATTAAGTAATAGTTGCTGGAAGGCTAATCAGCAAGGCAAATTCCGGGTTGTTTACATATGAAAACAGCCCGGAACTGAAGGGCGTGAGGCCGGCAGTAAAGGAATAGAAGATGGAAACTGAATGAAACAAAAAAATGGATGACAAGCGCTCTCAGCGCTTGTCGTAAACCACCACCAACTGGCGCGACAGGGCCAGTAGTGTGCCATCAGCCAGATGAATGCGAGCCGTTGTCTGGGCGTAGCCATGTCCTGCAGCGACAATATCGACCTCATACCAGAGCCAGTCACCGGCATTCGGTGTCGTCGGCAGATTCGACAATGGCGTGCAGATATCAAGACTCCAGGTGATGCTGGCGCAAGGAGCAGGGCTACGGAGTTTTTGCAGGGTTGCAGGCGGCCAGGCATCGATCAATGCCACCAGGTGTACTTCACTCAATGGTCCGCTTGCTTCTTTGAAACGCATCCAGCCATGGATGTGATTGTCTTTGCTGCCAGAAAATGGCAGACCACCACTGACATAGCTGAAATCAATGTGCTGGACAAACTCTGGTGTAATTCCAGGGATATACCCCAGGCGCTGACCAGCACCGGGTTCCCCCTCAGTTGCTGATGGTGCTGCTGATGGTGTTGCGACATCCACGTCAGACTCGCGTTCAGCACCGTAGCAGGCAGTAAGAATGGTGGCACACTGATCGTTCTGATGAACCTCAGCCTGAATATGTGTCACAGAACGTCCCGCCCGCAGGACCCGGGTCTGTGTATCGAATGGCTCGCCCGTCGCCAGAGGGCCGCAGAAGTTGATTGCCAGAGAACGCAGCGGTGCGTCCTGCGGCAATTCCCGCTCCAGAGAAGCCAGAGCCATGGCCGCAGACATACCGCCGAAACTCGTTTTGCCCTGACCCCAGGATGGATCAAGTGTCAGCGATGAAGCGTCGTGAATTGCGCGGTAATAGTGGTCGAAAGAAGCCATAGGGTCTCCAGCGTTTGTGTTCTTGTGAATTATCCGATTTTGCCGATTGTGATCAGGTTTTAGCGATCAGGTTGATCGGATTTGCCAATAAAAGCGCTCAATTACAACATTGCAGGCCATCCGCTCCGGAGGTAAGTTGAACATATGTAGACCCGGAGCATGTAACACATGTCACAAGAACACAC
>JAYNJA010000170.1:0-5046 GCA_038109705.1 Thalassolituus sp.
ACACCAGATGTCATACGCGCCCCCGACTCACAATAGCCACGGCAATATCATCAGGTACCTCGCTGTGCGCTTCGACGCCAACGGCAGACCAGACATTATCGAGATTACCACCACTGCCCGTTACCAAACTGAGCAGTGCGTCCTCTTTTTCATTCAAGGACGGTTCCGACATAATTTCCAGTATTCCATCCGAAAACAGAACCAGACTGAACTCATCTGGCAGCATCATAGACGTTCTTTTGTATTCAGCATCACGAAATAAACCGACCGGCATCCCCCTGCCAGAGAGGTACTCTCCCTTGCCACCACTGACGAGGACTGGCATTGGAAAATGTCCACCCACGCTGTAGGCGAGCTGGCCTGTCGACAATGTCAACACCCCGTAAAATATCGTCAAATGCTTATCGAGCTCAGATGCAAGCAGCTCCGAATTAATTCTGGCGAGTACTTTTTCCGGCGCAAGCAGATCCTCGCTGGAGCCACGCAGGTAGTTGCGACGCAGGCGATACGTGAGATTTTTCAGCAATACTGTGACGAACGCAGATGAGGCGCCATGACCCGAGACGTCCGCGATGTAGAACGCCAACCTGTCATCATCCACTTCAATAAAATCCAGGAAGTCGCCGCTCAGCATCAGCGAAGGCTGCAATCTGTGCTCACAATAGACATCGCCAAGCTGCAAAGGCTCGGGCAACATTCTGAGCTGCGCCTGACGCCCTGCCTGCTGATCAGCGCGCAGCTCATCAAGACCAAGGCGCAACTCACGATTGGTCGCTTCGAGATGCTCTCTGTATGATTTGTTTTCGCGCTCAAGCTGCTGGCGCTCTAACGCTTTGCGAAGAGTGTGAGCCAGCATGGCGAGATCAAGTATCGGTTTAACCAGAAAATCGTCAGCGCCAAGACGCAAAGCACGAACGACATCGTCCATCACCCCAGCCCCAGAAACCACGATCACAGGCAGGTCGGGATGTAGGTGTTTCAGCCGCTCCAGCAGCTCGATACCATTCATTCCTGGCATTTTCAGGTCGCAGATGACCGCATCCGGCACTTCGTTTGCGACCAGCGCCAGAGCCTGAGTCGCACTTGCTGCCGACATCATGCGGTAATCACAATCATCCAGATACGCGACAACACTGTCGCGCACAGTCGGGTCGTCATCAATGACCAGCACACTTGCGGCCATCCGGATCTCCACGGCGTAAAACAATGGGCGAACACTACCCGTATCTTTCCGGACACGCAATCATTATCAGACAATTGTCAAAAGCACCCAAATAAAGGGCCAGACTGGCACAGAGCATGCTTTCCTCAACTGTACCTGCCCACAAAACAGAGGAGAATCCGCCATGCAAACGCTCTCACGTCACTATGAGGAAAAACGGCGTTACATTCGTATGCAGATTGACGCCCCCGCCCAGATAACGACCGAAAATGGCGAGACACATAACATCATCTGTATTGATCTCAGCAGTCATGGCGTACAGTTTGAAACCCACACACAGCCAGATGACGGCATGTGTGCAGAATTCATGTTGCAACCAGGCGGAGGGCCTGTCACCCCCCTACAGGCTCGCATCCGGGTCTGCCGCGTCACCGAGATCGCGCCGCAGACATTCCGTGCCGGAGCCACCATCGAAGAAATTGCCTGACAGAGGACTCTGGCATCAGTGGGTATTTTTTGCCGGTAACAGCACCACACAACGACTGTCTAATCGCTACGTCCCGTAACAACCTCAGATACAACAGACAGACAACAAAAAAGCCGGCAATTGCCGGCTCTTTTAATATCAGGATTGTCAGCAGATCACTTAAAGTAAGCGTTATCAGTCTGAGTGTGATCAGTTACGTCACGAACCCCCTGCACTTCAGGCACTTTTCCGACCAGCGTTGCCTCAACACCATCTTTCAACGTCATATCAACAGCACTACATCCCTGGCAGCCACCGCCAAACTTCAACACTGCGATACCATCTTCGGTCAACTCAACAAAGCTCACTTCACCACCGTGAGAAGCCAGACCCGGGTTAATCTCAGTGAAGAGAATGTAATTAATACGCTCTTCGACCGGGCTGTCGGCATTTACCTTCGGCATCTTCGCGTTCGGTGCCTTAATCGTTAACTGACCACCCATCCGGTCTTTAGCAAAATCGATTTTTGACTCTTCCAGATAAGGAACGCTCATGGCCTCGACGTACACGCGTAGCTTGTCCATTTGCTGGACCTCATCCGTCGAATTCACTTCTTCAGGCCGACAGTATGCAAGACAGGTCTCTGCATGACGCGTACCCGGCTGAGTGATAAAAATCCGTACAGACATTCCTTCGGTTGCCTGCTTTGCCAGCAGCCCCGCAAGATACTCTTCTGCATCCGGTGTGATTTCTACGTATGTGGTCATAAGACTCCCTCTGTCATTGGCCGCTATTGTAGCGAAAGTGCCCGCCCTTCGAAATACCCAAGCAATTTACTCAGAAAACTGATCCGAACTGCCCACAGTAAGACAAGCTCATCATGCTCTGATACAATCCGTCGCCATTTTTACGTCAGTTACCGAATAGTGTTATGAGCCAGACTCCGACTTCCAACAGCATCACCGAAGCCCGTCAGCAACGCATTGCGACCCTGAAGAAGAATATGCAGGAGCGTATTCATATTCTCGACGGCGGCATGGGAACACTGATCCAGAGCCATCAGCTGGAAGAGAAGGATTACCGCGGCGAGCGTTTCGCCGACATCCCTCAGGAAATCAAAGGCAATAACGACCTTCTGGTAATCACACAGCCTGACATCATTGCTGGCATTCACCGCCAATATTTTATGGCCGGTGCCGACATCGTTGAGACCAACAGTTTCAACTCAACCCGGGTATCCCAGGCCGACTACGACATGGAAGACCTGGTACCCGAGCTGAACCGCGCCGCGGCAGCGGTTGCACGTAAAGTTGCCGACGAAGTTGAAGCTGAAACGGGTATTCCACGTTATGTCGCCGGTGTTCTCGGCCCTACGAGCAAGACCTGCTCTATTTCACCTGACGTAAACGATCCGGGTTACCGCGCCATCACCTTCGATCAACTGGTCGAAGAATACATTGAGGCCACCGAAGGCCTGATGGACGGCGGCGCCGATATCATCCTGATCGAAACCGTATTTGATACCCTGAACGCGAAAGCGGCCGTTTTTGCAGTGCAGGAAGTCTTTGAACAGCGCGGTGAAGAACTGCCTATCATGATCTCGGGCACCATTACCGACGCATCTGGCCGTACACTTTCCGGCCAGACCGCAGAAGCCTTCTACAACTCACTGGCCCACGCCAAGCCGCTGACCATCGGCCTGAACTGCGCCTTAGGTGCAGAAGAGCTGCGCCCGCACGTTGAAGAACTGTCGAACAAATCCAACTGCTACGTTTCAGCACACCCGAACGCGGGTCTGCCGAACGAATTTGGTGAATACGACCAGTCACCAGCAGAAATGGCGGTGATCGTTGAAGAATTTGCCGCAAGCGGCTTCCTCAACATTATTGGTGGCTGCTGTGGTACCACACCAGCACACATCAAAGCCGTTGCTGATGCCGTCAAGAAGCACAAGCCGCGTACTATTCCAGAGATCAAGCCAGCGTGTCGCTTGTCTGGTCTGGAACCATTCAACTTTGATGAAACCAGCCTGTTCGTTAACGTCGGCGAGCGCGCCAACGTCACAGGCTCTGCTAAGTTCAAGCGTCTGATCATTGAAGAAAACTACGACGAAGCATTGGAAATTGCCCGTCAGCAGGTTGAAAACGGCGCCCAGATCATCGATATCAACATGGATGAAGGCATGCTCGACTCAGAAGCTGCCATGGTTCGCTACCTGAACCTGATTGCCTCTGAGCCTGATATCGCCCGCGTTCCTGTGATGGTCGACTCCTCTAAGTGGGAAATCATCGAGGCTGGCCTGAAGTGCATTCAGGGCAAGCCGGTCGTTAACTCTATCTCGCTGAAAGAAGGCGAAGAAGAATTCATCGCCAAAGCCAAGCGCTGCAAGCGTTATGGCGCTGCCGTGGTTGTCATGGCATTTGACGAAACTGGTCAGGCCGACACCGAACAGCGCAAGAACGAGATCTGTGAACGCTCTTATCGCGTACTGGTCGACAAAGTGGGCTTCGCGCCTGAAGACATCATCTTCGACCCGAACATTTTTGCCGTGGCCACTGGCATCGAAGAACACAACAACTACGCTGTGGACTTCATCAACAGCTGTAAGTACATCACCGAGAACCTACCTCACGCTAAGATTTCTGGTGGTGTGAGTAACGTATCCTTCTCATTCCGCGGTAACGAACCGGTACGTGAAGCGATTCACTCAGTCTTCCTCTATCACGCCATTCAGAATGGCCTGAGCATGGGTATCGTCAACGCCGGTCAGCTGGCGGTGTACGACGACCTGCCGGCAGAACTGAAAGAACGCGTTGAAGACGTGATTCTGAACAAACGCGAAGACGGCACTGATCGCCTGCTGGAAATCGCCGAAAAGTACCGCGGAGACGGTTCTGTTCAGGAGAAAGAAACCGAAGAATGGCGTTCACTGCCCGTCGCTGAGCGTCTGACTCATGCCCTTGTAAAAGGTATTAACTCATTCGTTGAGGAAGACACCGAAGAAGCCCGCCAGATGTTCGACCGCCCGATTCAGGTGATAGAAGGCCCACTAATGGACGGCATGAACGTGGTCGGCGACTTGTTTGGTTCCGGTAAGATGTTCCTGCCTCAGGTAGTTAAAAGCGCACGCGTAATGAAGCAGGCGGTAGCCTACCTGCTGCCGTACATCGAAGCTGAAAAAGACGGTAAGTCTGAGTCTCAGGGCAAGATCCTGATGGCGACCGTTAAGGGCGACGTTCACGACATTGGTAAAAACATCGTGGGCGTAGTGCTGCAGTGCAACAACTTCGAAGTGGTTGACCTCGGTGTCATGGTTCCTGCCGACAAGATTCTGAAAGTCGCGAAAGAAGAAAACTGCGACATCATCGGCCTTTCCGGCCTGATTACTCCGTCGCTGGATGAGATGGTTCACGTTGCC
>JAYNJA010000170.1:5056-6399 GCA_038109705.1 Thalassolituus sp.
GTGCAACGACGTCTAAGGCGCACACCGCCGTTAAGATTGAGCCACAGTATCAGAACGATATCGCGGTCTATGTACCGGATGCGTCACGCGCCGTCGGCGTCGCCCAGAAGCTGGTGAACCCACAAGCCAAGGCCGAATACGTTGCCGAGCGCCGCGAAGAGTACGTTGCTGTGCGTGAGCGCAACGCTAACCGCAAAGCAAAAGCGCTGCTGCCATACGAAAAAGCCTGCGAAAACGCCTTCAAAGGTGACTGGGACAACTACGTACCACCGGTACCGGCGAAAACCGGCATTTCAGTCTACGAAAACTTCGATCTCGCAGATCTGGCGAAGTACATCGACTGGACGCCGTTCTTTATGTCCTGGGAGCTGGCCGGCAAATTCCCGCGCATCCTCGAAGACGAAGTGGTCGGCGAAGCCGCAACTGCGCTTTATAAGGATGCTCAGGCGATGCTGCAGCGCATCATCGACGAGAAGCTGTTTAACGCACGTGGCGTAGTCGGCATCTGGCCGGCGAACCGTCGCGGCGCTGACGATATTGTCGTATTCAACGACGATAAATCAGAAGAAATTGCCGTACTGCACCACCTGCGTCAGCAGACCGATAAGCCAAACGATCAGCCAAACTACTCGCTGGCCGACTTCGTGGCACCAGAAGGCACTCAGCAAGATTACGTCGGTGGCTTTATCGTGACGGCAGGTATCGAAGCTGAGAAGCTGGCGAAGGAATACGACGCCAACCACGATGATTACAACAGCATCATGATGAAAGCACTGGCCGACCGTCTGGCCGAAGCCTTTGCTGAGCGTATGCACGAGATCGTTCGCAAAGAGACCTGGGGTTACGCCAATGATGAGAGCTTCTCTAATGAAGAGCTTATCAAGGAAGCCTATAACGGTATCCGCCCGGCTCCAGGCTACCCTGCGTGCCCGGATCACACCGAGAAAACCACCCTGTTTGCTCTGCTTGAGGGTGAAGCCAACACCGGCGTGTCTCTGACCGAAAACTTCGCCATGACGCCAGCAGCGTCTGTCAGCGGCTGGTATTTCTCTCACCCAGAGTCGAAATACTTCGGCCTCGGCAAGATCGACAAAGATCAGGTGACTGACATTGCCGCACGTAAAGGTATGGATCTGGAGCAGATGGAGCGCTGGCTGGCGCCTAACCTGTCCTACGATCGCTAAGCGGGTCTGAACTGATATGCAGTTCAGCCGTCTGCTGTTGTCGAGATTAAGCCGCGTCGAACTGGCGCGGCTTAATCGTATTCTGGTGATCGGCATTCCGATCATCGGCAGCATGCTGTCGCAGAGCATTACCAACCTGATCGATGCCGCCATGGTCGG
>JAYNJA010000171.1:0-502 GCA_038109705.1 Thalassolituus sp.
ATTTTCGACAACAGCTCCGACTGGGTTGCCGGTATCTACGCGATGCAACGCAGCGAAGACCTGACCCGCAACTACACCTACGACCCGGTGTTCACCAGCGAACTGACCTCTACCTCAATTGCAGCCTATGGCGAGCTGAACTCTGATCTGTCGTCCGCACTGCGCCTGATCACTGGTCTGCGTGTTGAAAACTGGACCAACGATTTCGAAGACAACACCGGCCTGAGCAAAAGCACCGACGAAACCTTAGTCGGCGGCCGCATTACGCTGGAAGCACTGTTGAGCAACGAGCACCTGGCCTACGCAACGCTGGCACGTGGTTACAAAGCCGGTGGTATAAACAGCGAACCAGTGCTGGATGATGAGTTGCGTACTTTTGACGCCGAAATCAACCACAGCATTGAACTGGGCCTCAAGTCTTCACTGCTGGCTGACAGCCTGCAAACCCGTATTGCCGCGTTCTACATCGACCGCACAGACCAGCAGATCAAGAACTCGTTCA
>JAYNJA010000171.1:512-6391 GCA_038109705.1 Thalassolituus sp.
CAAGGACTACATCGGCAACACCAAAAAAGGCAAAAACTACGGTATTGAGCTGGAGTCTGACTGGGACATCACCGAGCGTCTGAACTGGGCACTGAGCTACGGCTACCTGATCACCGAAATCGGTGAATACACCTACGAATCTGAATACTACGGTGTATTCGTTCAGGATGGCCGTCAGCAGGCACATGCACCTCAGTACAGCGCAGCTACCGCTCTGACTTATGGTCTGACTGATGCGTTGTCCGTACGTCTGGAAAGCGAGGCCAAAGACGCCTTCTACTTCTCAGACAGCCACAACCTGAAATCCGAAGCTTATGTGCTCTGGCATGCCCGTATCGCCTACGCCAAGCCAGACTATGAAGTCAGCCTGTATGGACGCAACCTCACTGACCGCGACTACGAAGTCCGAGGCTTCGGCTTTGGCAACGACCCACGCGATGGCTACGCTTCATACGGATATGTTCAGTACGGCGAGCCGCTGACGTACGGTGTCGAAGGTAAGTTCTACTTCTGACGAATAAGTCAGACGCCCGACCTCGGGCGTTTGACCTTAGCCATAACTGACGGAGACCACCATGGAAATCTCGGTAGAAATCAGCAAATACCCGTTGGCCGACGACTATATCCCGGCGATCAAAAGCTTTATCGACCGCCTGAACACTATCGACGGTCTGACCGTTGTCACCAACACCATGAGCACTCAGGTGTTCGGCGACCACGATCTGGTGATGAATACCCTGCGTGATGAAATGAAGCTGAGCTGGGAAACCTACGGTAAAGCGATTTTTGTCTGTAAGTTTATTGGCGTGAATCTCGATCCGGCGCTGAAGCCGCACGGTTAAATCGCTATTCACGATGAAATGCAGGGGCCTTCCGAAGCGCAACCGCTCTGCCGGGCCATGACACCAACTGTACCGCGAGGACTGTGAGGAATACCTATGTTCGACACCATTATTTCAGGCGCGATCGAATACGCGCAGACCATGAGCCACTGGGAAACCACCGCAGTAATTCTTGGTGTCGCCTATCTGGTGCTCGCCATGCGTCAGAGCCAATGGTGCTGGTACGCGGCCTTTGGCAGCACAGCGATTTTCAGCTGGCTGTTCTTCGATGTGTCGCTGGTGATGGAGTCCGCACTCAATGTGTATTACCTCGCCATGGCAGTCTACGGCTGGATGGCATGGCGTAATGGCTCAGGAGACAAGCCAGAGCTGCCGGTACAACGCTGGAGCCTGACCAACCATGCTCTGGCCATTGGCGGTGTCGTGGCAATCAGCCTGATCAGTGGCTGGCTGCTGACTAACAACACCTCTGCGGCACTCCCATATCTGGATTCATTCACCACCTGGGGCGCGGTTCTGACTACCTGGATGGTGACCCGTAAGGTACTGGAAAACTGGCTGTACTGGGTCGTTATTGATGCTGTGGCGATCTACCTTTATATCGACCGCGGCCTCTATTTGACCGCTGTTCTGATGGCGCTCTACGTTGTGCTCGCAGTTGGCGGATACTTTATGTGGCTGAATGCCTACCGTGAACAAAACAGTACAGATGATACTGAGCTGCCTGAAGGTGCCCGCGCTTGAATGTGCTGCCACAAGGCATATTGAACGACTGGCCCCTCTGGGGCCTTAGCTCAGAACCAGCGTCTGTTGAAGTAATTGAAGGCGGCCTGACAAACCAGAATTTTCTGGTACAGACCTCCGCCGGAAAGTTCGTACTCAGATTGCACAACGATTCGGCGTCTCTGGGTATCGACCGCGTTGCTGAAATGAGTATTCAACAGCTGGCAGCAGCAGCAGGCCTTACTCCGGCTGTGCACTATAGCGCGCCAGACCATAGCTACTCGGTACGTCCTTATCTCGACGGCGAAACACTATCAGCCACCAGCATGAGTCAATGCGACCTGTCAGCGATGGCCGATATACTCAATCGCCTTCACAACCTCCCTGTACCTGAGGGGTTGCCGACTCTGGATACTCATTCCGCCTGCCGCCTCTACCTCGCAGAAGCCGCGGCCTATCCCCATAAGCAAAGCGACATCCAGCCCCTGACAGCACAAGTAGATGCCCTGGAAGCTTTACCTGCAGCCAGACACATCTGTCATCTGGACCCTCTGGCTGCTAACTGGCTACGCGATACTCAGGGCCGTCTTTGGTTACTTGACTGGGAATACGCAACTATTGCTCACCCCTTGCTGGACTACGCCGCAGTCGACCTGCTCCTGCCAACCAACCTTAAATCAGACTGGCAGCGCTTCTGGCAGGACAAAGATCCCGATAAGGAGCTCATGTCACTGGCGACGATTCATATTCGCCTTCTCGACCAATGCTGGCGACTGGCCCATCAGCAATAATCTGTAACGCTGTGTAATCAGACTGTAAGCAGAAAGCCTGACAAACCACCGCAAACTGACTTTTCTGGCCCATCTTGGTCGGATTACGCCATATACAGACGATTGACCTGTCGCGATAATTGAACACCTGTTATCTGACACGATTTCCTGACACGAACCCAGGCACTTGATGAATATGACTATCCGCCAGAGCTACCAACTGCTCGGTCTGCAAGAAGGCAGCCCGCAGTCGGCCGTGCGCGAAGCGTACCAGCGCCTGGCACTCGCATATCATCCAGACCGGAATCCGGGCGCGGGAGATGTATTCAGTCAGATATCAGCAGCCTATCACGCCCTGAACGAACACTTTGCCCGCCTGATCGCAGACAACCCGGATTACACAGGCAAAGAGCTGGATATCAGCCGTGAACGCAGAACGCGCCGCGGTAAACCATCTGATCGTCGCTTCGAAATCGTTCTGGAAGCCAGCTATCTGGGCACCAGTATCCGCGAACGTATCTGACTTAGACCGCCGCCTGCGTCAGACGTGCTGCTTGAAGCACCTCATGTACTGTAATCAGCTTGTTCTGTACCGCCCGGTTGATGACAAAAGGATAAGCATCCGCCAGCCCCATACTGCGGTTAAGTGCATTCAGCTTCACGCTGAACTCTCCCCAGCAATCCAGTAACCGTAAGGGATCACAACCGGTGTTGTCCTGAGGCAGGCTAAGGCCGGCGAACTCACCAAAGTCGATCAGATCCCACTCCCGCGCGGTCTCCAGGGTATCGATAATGTGCAGGTAATGGGCAAAGGTCTCTGCCCAGTCCTCCCACGGATGCATCGACGCATAGGCACTGATGAACTCACCGCGCCAGCTCTGATCTTCCGGGTCGCGGGCGTAGTGCTTATCCAATGCCTCCTGATATGAGAGGTCCGGATCGCCAAATACCTCGCCAAAGCGCTGCAGCAGGGCAGCGTCTGATTTGATCAGAAGATCCCAGTAAAAATGCCCGACTTCGTGGCGGAAGTGCCCGAGCAATGTCCGGTACTGCTCTCCCATATCAACGCGCATGCGATGGCGGGCAACATCATCGGCTTCAGCCAGATTAATCGTGATATCGCCCTGCGCATGTCCGGTGAACACAGCAGCAACATGCGTCAGCGGTGTGCGGAAGTGATCGCTGGCATCTTTGTCCGCCATAAAGTGAAAGCTCAGCCCAATCTCTGACTGATGTTTGTCCGGTATCGACAGACGCAGAGAATCCAGCGTGAATAACAGCCGACGCTTGGCTGCTTCAAGTTTGCCCCACAGTTCACTGTGGCCAGCAACATTGAGATCAGGGATGTTTTCGTTAAAGTGGCAGGCAAAACAGAGCGCAGGCTCGGCGGTTATACTGTCGGCCGGGATCATGGCATTGCAAACCCCGCTTGCACGGTTCGCACAGGGTACGTACTCCCGCCCCCGGTAATGAAAAGCGCCGGCATCCGTTACATCAAAAACCAGCATATCTTTTTCTTCGTAGCACCAGCCAACCTGCCTGTGACAGCTCAGGCACTGAGTATTCTCGAAGAACAAAGCGACTGGGTTACCTGCCATGTCCGTGCAGTCACAGGAAAAATAGCGCATAGAGCGTTATGCCTTCAGGGTATGAGTACGATGCCAGATCAGGCGATCGCGATATTCAGAGGGTTGTTTGTGAGCCGGAAGTTCTTCACAACGACTTCTGGCCATGCGGGCAGCGAGCAGGCGGCTAAGCCAGAAACGTAAAGCCGCACCGCGCAGAACGGTATTCCATAACCGGGTTTCAACCTCTGTGAGCGCCCGCACAGACTGGTAACCATCGACTAGAGCAGCAAAGCGCTCAGGCTCAACTCCGCCATCAGGTAGCGCACACCAATCATTCGCCACAATTGCCAGATCATACAACCAGGCGCCTTCACAGGCGTTGTAGAGATCAAGGATCGCCGTCAGTTCTTCACCTTCAAATAGGGCATTGTCGTGAAACAGATCGGCGTGAATCCAGCCATGGGGCAGCTGACACCATTGGGCTCGCTGAGATTTCTGAAATGCCAGCTCGTCGGCTAACAATGCTTTGTCATCATCACTAAGATCCGCCGACAGGTCTGGTGCAACATTCTGCCACCAGTCGTAGCCGCGTTCATCGTGGCGTGGGTCAGGGAGATCACTGGACGCCAGATGAAACTCCGCCAGCTCACGACCAATGGCTTCGCACTGCGCTGTTGTCAGCTCCTTTGGATGAGTACCCGCAAAGCGGCGGCACAAAATGGCAGGCTTGTTTTTCAGACTGTGCAGCCAACTTGCAGAGGCGTCATCCACCGGACTAGGCACGCACAGATCTTTCGACCCAAGATGCCGTGCAAGGCGCACAAAGTTGCGCACTTCATCCGGTGCATGGTGCTCAAACAGAGTAAGCACATACTCACCAGCAGAGGTAGTCACTGCGTAATTGGAATTTTCGATGCCGGCACTAATAGCAGCAAACGCTACCAGCTCACCGACATCGTACTGAGACAGCAGATCAGAAATATCTGCCGCCGCAAGAGAGGTATAAACAGCCATAGGAACTTAGCTAGCCGCTACCATTACCAACGAAACAGAACCCACTTCGGAACGCGCATATTCGGCGAATCCGTACGCTCAAACTCTTCTTTCTCGCTCTGAGCTGGGGTCAGGTAATACGCCGGGCCAACCTTTGGCTGAACTTTAATTTCTACGATTTCGCCGTTCACGCGAAATTCGTAATAGGTGTTATCGCCATCGTTACGGATGGTCACCGTTTCACCGGCAGGATCTGCTGCCATCACGCTGGCGCTGAATACAACAGAGAGCAGGCCTGCGGCCAGAGTTTTAGCCATCTTCATGGTAGACTTCCCGTCCAGTTTTACGTCGTTACAGTCAGTGTACCTGAGGGGCGCGGCGAACGTCAGTATTCCGTTAATAAGTGTTCCTTTGACTTCAGGGCCAAACAAGATGTCTGAGACAACAAAACCAGTGATTCTCGTTGACGGGTCGTCGTACCTGTTCCGTGCGTTTCATGCGATTCCGATGCTGACCAACTCGAAAGGTCTGCACACCAACGCTATTAAAGGCGTGATCAGCATGGTGAAACGTCTGGGTAAAGATTACCCCGAATCTCAGGTCATCGTGATTTTCGATGCAAAAGGTAAAACCTTCCGCAACGACATCTACCCGGAATACAAAGCGCACCGCCCGCCGATGCCTGACGAATTGCGCGAGCAGATCGAACCAATCCATAACATCATCCGTGCCATGGGCCTGCCGCTGTTAATTATCGACGGAGTTGAAGCCGACGACGTGATCGGCACCCTCGCCGCACAGGCGTTAGAGCACAAACAGGATGTAATCGTATCCACCGGCGATAAAGACATGGCCCAGCTGGTGAACGAACACGTCTCGCTGATTAACACCATGAACGATGTCTTTATGGATGTGGAAGGCGTGAAAGAAAAATTCGGCGTACCGCCGGAGCACATTATCGACTACCTCGCGCTCATGGGCGA
>JAYNJA010000172.1:0-5748 GCA_038109705.1 Thalassolituus sp.
GGACCAAAGTCAGTCATCGCACCAACACCCATGAAGATCAGCAGCGGTGCAACACCACTGGCAATAGTGACCTTATAGAAGGTGTAGAGCATGCCGTTTTCGTAACCAGCCGCAGAACTCATGGCAACAACTTTGTTGTATACCGCTGTACCTGCATGGTGATAAGCATCCAACAGCGCCGCTGTATCTGCGTTGGCCGCCAGACCAAACAATTCACGGAACTGCGGAATCAGAGAAGCATCGCCAGCACGGATCGCCGCTTCAGCAGCAGACCATCCCAGACCGGCGCCCGGGATGTTTACCATCAGCGTACCAACAGCAATCGGCAGCAGCAGCAGTGGCTCGAAGCCCTTCTTGATCGCCAGGTACAGCATGCCGAAACCGACCAGCATCATAAATGCCTGGCCCGCTTCAATGTGCGCGATACCTGTGTCGTTCCAAAGGCGGAGTAAACTTTCCATCAGTCAGCTCCCTTACGCGATCGTGTACAGAGTATCGCCAACCTTAACAGCAACGCCTTCTTTCGCAGAAACGCTGCCAATGGTGCCGGACTTAGGTGCACGAACTTCGGTTTCCATCTTCATGGCTTCGAGGATCAGTACAACATCGCCTTCTTCGACAACATCACCTGGTTGAACCAGAACTTTCCAGACGTTACCGGCCAGAGGTGCGCCAACAGGTTCACCGCCGCCAGTTGCAACAGGTGCTGCCGCTGCAGAACCAGAATCACCACCAAATGCCAAAGGAGCGCCATTGACAGGTGCCAGGTGAGTTACATCACCACCTTCGTTCACTTTCACCACGTATTCGTTGCCGTCTACGTTGATGGTGTAAGTGTCAGCCGCTGCACCGGTAGGAGCAGGCTCAAACGCATCAGGGTTGTTACGGTTCTCAAGGAACTTAGGAGCGATCTGAGGAAACATAGCGTAAGTCAGAGCGTCGTCGATCTTGTCCGCAGACAGGGTAATGCCCTTATCAGCGGCCAGTTTCTCAACGTCAGCAATTACTTTATCCAGTTCGTTTTCGATCAGGTCAGCCGGACGGCAGGTAATCGCTTCTTTACCTTCCAGAACGCGGGCCTGAAGCTCAGCATTCATAGGCGCAGGAGCTGCACCGTACTCGCCTTTCAGGATGCCCTGAGTCTCTTTAGAGATAGACTTGTAACGTTCGCCAGTCAGAACGTTCAGTACTGCCTGAGTACCCACAATCTGAGACGTTGGAGTAACCAGTGGGATGTGGCCCAGGTCCGCACGAACACGTGGGATCTCTGCCAGTACTTCGTCAAACTTGTCAGAAGCACCCTGCTCACGCAGCTGGTTTTCCATGTTGGTCAGCATGCCGCCCGGAACCTGTGCAACCAGAATACGGCTGTCGGTACCACGTAGAGCGCCTTCGAATTTCGCGTACTTCTTACGAACATCACGGAAGTATGCAGCGATTTCTTCGATCAGCATCAAATCCAGACCAGTGTCACGCTCAGTACCTTTCAGCGCAGCAACAACAGATTCAGTTGCTGTATGGCCGTAAGTCATAGACATAGAAGAAATTGCAGTATCAACGCGGTCGATGCCAGCTTCAATCGCTTTCAGGATAGTCATATCAGACATACCCGCAGTCGCATGAGCGTGCAGCTGAACTTCAAGGTCAGTCTGAGCTTTCAGACGTGAAACCAGTTCGTAAGCATCATAAGGAGTCAGGATACCCGCCATGTCTTTAATGGCGATAGAGTCTGCACCCATGTCTTCGATCTGCTTAGCCAGGTCGATCCATGAATCCAGTGTGTGTACCGGGCTGGTTGTGTACGACAGCGTACCCTGCGCGTGTTTACCCTGTTTCTTAACTGCTTTCAGTGCAGTTTCCAGGTTGCGCGGGTCGTTCATTGCGTCGAATACACGGAATACATCTACACCGTTAAATGCAGCGCGCTCCACAAACTTATCAACTACATCGTCAGCATAGTGACGGTAGCCCAGCAGGTTCTGACCACGCAGCAGCATCTGGTGCTTGGTGTTTGGCATCGCCTTCTTGAACTCACGGATACGATCCCATGGGTCTTCGCCCAGGTAGCGGATGCATGAATCGAAGGTTGCGCCGCCCCAGGACTCAAGTGACCAATAGCCAACCTGATCCAGTTTTGCAGCGATAGGAAGCATGTCGTCAATGCGCATGCGAGTTGCCAGAATAGACTGGTGAGCGTCGCGGAGTACGACGTCGGTAATACCTAATTTCTTAGAATCGGACATGGATGATGCCTTTTTCTTCCGTTTACGTTGTAGACGTATGGGTTATTCCATTCCGTGCATTACTTTTGGTTTGCACGGTGCTCTTTTACCGCAGCTGACAGTACTTTCAGCAGCTGAGGATCGACACCAGCAGAAGGCGCAGGCGCTGCACGGCGTGGAGCCGCAACAGGTGCTTCTACTTCTGGTGCCAGCTTATTTACCAGCTTGGACATGGCTCCGGTTACGAACACCAGCATCGTCAAAAAGACGAATACGACGCCCATACCCAGAATCATCAGTTCCAAACCCTGTGATATCAGACTCTGCTCTGGCATCAGGGGCTCCTAATCATTCATTGTAATGTCCTTACGACCTGACAAATGGGCGCAGCACGCCCTGCCAGGGGTTCGGCAAGCTGCAGTAGGTTACTGAAATAGACAATACAAAGCAACTGTGTTGCTGGCCTCAAAACCGGCCAGAACTGGCATAAACTCTGGCCTCTCGCGTATACTCCGCGCCTTCTGACCCAGCCCGCTCAAGACACTTCAAAATGTTCAACGGAACCCTGCCATTTCCAGACGAAATATGCGCCTCAGAGCGAAAGCTACCATACATTGCGCTGGCACCAATGGAAGGCTTGATGGATGGGGTATTCCGGGAACTTTTAACTGCGGTAGGCGGCATCGATCACTGCGTTACCGAGTTTATCCGCGTTACTAACCAGGTATTCCCGGAGAAAGTGTTCTATCGCCTCTGCCCTGAGCTTCATAACGGCGGCAGGACACAGGCAGGCACCCCAGTCCATGTGCAGCTTTTAGGCAGCGACCCATACTACCTTGCCCGCAATGCCGAAAAAGCGGCACGCCTTGGCGCACTCGCGATTGACCTTAACTTTGGCTGCCCCGCTAAAACGGTTAACCGCAGTCAGGGCGGTGCGGTATTACTGCAATATCCTGATCTTCTTAATCGGATTGCCACTGCCGTTCGTGAAGCCGTGCCAGCGGATATACCGGTCAGTGCCAAAATGCGTCTCGGCTTTAAAGATAAGAGTCTTGCATTAGAAAACGCAGCTGCACTCGCTGACGGCGGCATCCAGTGGTTAACAGTACACGCACGTACCAAAACCGAAGGTTATAAACCACCGGCCTACTGGAGCTGGATTGCAGAAATAAAGAAGAAGGTAAGCATACCGGTACTGGCAAATGGCGAAATCTGGACACCGGCTCAGGCAGAACAGTGCCAGCAGGAAAGTAATTCAGACTTACTGATGATTGGACGAGGCTTAGTTGCCACACCGGATCTGGGGAGAATAATCAAAGAACCCGATTACCAGCCAATGAACTGGAAACAACATCTGGAATTGATGGTGGCGATGGCCGATCAGCTGCCTCACTTGACGGATAAGCAACTGACCGACCGCCTGAAACAATGGCTGCATTATTTCTCAATGCATTCAGCAGAAATAAAAGCCGTGTTTGATCAGGTTAAAAGGGAAAGAGAACGAGCGCCGTTTTTTGCGGCGCTCGATGGTTACATATCTAGTCGAGAATTATTGGCCCCTCGGGGTCGATAGGCGCAGGTATAACCGGTTCATTACCGGCAAATACTGGCGGTAGTTCAATGCCCAAGAAAGCGTTAAGTGGCACGACGTAAGTTTCCGGATCAAGCCCATTGGTAGTCAGGACCCATTGATCGCCATTCAGAAGAGCTGAACTCACCAATTCATTCTGAATCGCTAATGGTCCAGACAGAGTAGCCGCATCCTCATCGTATATCATCACCCCAAGGCCTGACATACTGACGAGCGCAGGACTCAGAGCCGTTGATTGAGTAACACCAATTTTATTGTGGGGCACACTTCCCATTGTTCGGCGGTACGTGATCTCTTGCGCTTCCCAGCCAGTTTCAGTGGACTTTTTATTTTGCACCGCTGTAGGCAACACTCCAACTTCACCGGTCACACCATAAGTAATGAAATGATCATCGCTTACAGGCTGTATTAACATAACACTGCCGTTCTCAGGGTTCATTCCTTCAAAATAACATTGATCGTTAAACCAACAACCACTTTCGAGGGTAAAGCCCGAGCTCGGTGAATACTGAATCAGGTCACTTACTAAAGCTCCGTCCTGCAGAGCATCGGCAACAATATAAAAGCGATCATTCATCAATACAGATATATGCCTGATTGTCGTCGAAGATACTTCTGATACCAGCTCCCCGATATTTCCCAGTACCTGGACATTCATACCCTGCTCATCAATATTCACTTTCAGAACGTCAGCTTCAGGTGTAACAAAGACATATTCTGGCAAGCCCCCAGTCATCGACGCGTAGAAGGAATAGTTTTCCTCAATCTCCAGAAGAGGAGGCAAGCCACTCTCATCAGGCTCATCGAGATTTAAAGAAGTAAATGCAACACCATCGGTCGCCAGATATTCAGGCAATCCTGAAGTTGTGAATACCCATTTGTCGGCAGCAAGCTGGACAACATCACCATACATATAAGAGATGTGCTCACCATCGATTATTACCGGTTCTTTAGCCCACGCATTACCATCTAAGGTCTTGTGGGCATAAGCGCCAGTGTCTTGTGGATAACCATCAACGATATCGTATTCACTAGAATATGCAGTAATTCCAAGAGACCCATCAGCTGAAACTACCCATTCATCTACATAAGTAGAATCATAGACAGGCACGTAATCACCAGACTCATCAATTTGGTAAACGGTCCCATCAAGGGAGAAGTAGAATTGCTCTCCAAAACAATCAGATACAGACACCATGCGAGACTGATCGTCGCCTGTCGCCTGGGCAACATTCCAATCAATACCGTTATCGCTTTGAAGAACAACTGATCTGGTGCCGGTATAACCAGTAGCTATCCACATACCATCGGAAAATATCACAGAATGCATATGAATCTGATTAGCATCTATTAAACCAGGCTCCCAAGGAAATGATTCAATGGTCGTCCAGTTCTCGCCATCTGTACTCCAGCTAATACCCGGCGTAGCTACAACCATACTGTCATCTTCGTAATAGTTTCCGGCAGCAACCCATACACCGGTTTCTGGATCAAAATCAACACTAGCGATATCGCCACTGCTCCGCCCAATAATGCGTTCAGACCAGGTCATCCCATCATCTACACTGGTCATTGCAAAATCGCGGATGTAGCCCTGATCGGTTGCGACACCACGCATAATAATACGGCCAGACTCAGAAAGAATCCGACTTGCTCGGAAATCATCACGCTCCCCAAACACGACCGACGTCCAGCTTTCTCCATTATCATCCGAATAAAAGACGCCAGCTCCCGTTATAGATATAAATATTCTCAATGCCCCTGTCAGTGTTTGATGAGGCATAACTTCATTAACACGTGCGTAATTATTTTCTATACCAACCGAAGGAAATGCCGGGAACGCTGACCGTCTTCCAGATCCATCAACAAAACCAGCTGCTGGAGTCGTTGGTACTGCCCATCCTACGCCATCCTGGAAATACCCACCCCATACAG
>JAYNJA010000172.1:5758-6379 GCA_038109705.1 Thalassolituus sp.
TGATTCCAGAAGAATGTTCTATATCAAGCACATATGAAGCATCAACAGAAGTAGTCAGGGGAGCGATCCAGGCGCCCGTTTCCTTCACATAATGATTTATAATGTTGGAACCGATTAGAGAATCACTAACTGTAGACTTCTTGTAGACGAGGCACTGGTCTCCTGTGTCAACTACCGATGGTGACGCTACTGACGGGCCGGATTTCAGCATCCGTCCTTCCTGGTACGCCTGGCGTTCAACAGTGAAGGTTTGAGATGCAGAAGCTTGCATACCAAAACTATCGGTCGCTGTAACATTCAGCTCAAAGCTATCTCCATCCGACATAGTGGGCGATGTCGCAATTCGCAGGGTATCGGTTCCTATCAGTTTTACCGATACCTCATTCATGTCTGCAGTCAGGGTGTAGTCATAGCTAACAGCATCGCCATCAATATCTCCAGTCAGAATACTGACATCAACACCGCCGCCCAGACGGACGATGTTATCCGCTTCAATCGTGACAGTTGGCGGGTTATTAAGTATTTCACTTACAGTAAGAGTAAACGCTACTTGCTGCCCATCAGCATCAACGATCAGCTCAAAGCTGCCATCGACCTGAGCCGAGCCAGTAATGACTCCAC
>JAYNJA010000173.1:0-6378 GCA_038109705.1 Thalassolituus sp.
TTGTAGCAGACACTTTGATTTTAGTACCCGCTTACCATGGCCACGTAATGACATTTGCCGGGTATCCGAAGCGTGGTAACCCTATCCTTGGAAAAGTCATCAATCCCGGAAAGGAAACGCCGGCATTAGCGTTGGACGGTAAGCCTTATACGACGCTCAGCTACGCCAACGGAATGGGTCAGGCTGTGCGTGAAGGGGATGATCCGGAAGCGCGTTATGAGATGCCTGTAAACGCTGGGCGACAGGACATTACCAATATAGATACAGAATCCCATTCATACCATCAGGAAGCCCTGGTACCTTTGTATGCCGAGACGCATAGTGGCGAAGATGTAGCGATTTATGCGAGTGGCCCTTGGGCATCACTGGTCAGTGGTGTGCATGAGCAGAATGATATCTTTCATATCATAAATCAGGCGCTGGACCTGACGAAGAGAGCTTCGGCGAAACTGCCTTCGTCAGAGTAATCCGGAAGCAGGACGTCAGCCTTTGACGATCCGATAGCATGGTTGATATTCGCCACTGATTTTCATGCGGCCATGGTCAACCATGGCTCGCAGCAGGCGGTCCATACCTTCAAGAATATCGGTGTCACCGTGGATTTCATACGGCCCGTGCTTGCGTACCAGTTGCACTCCATCGGCTTTGACGTTACCCGCAACAATTCCGGAAAACGCCCGACGCAGATCTGCCGCAAGGTGGTGCTTTTCTGCACTGCGTGTCAGGCGCAGGGTGCGCATATTTTCATGAGTTGGTTCAAACGGCACCTGGAAATCGTGATCAATGGTCAGTGACCAGTTGAAGAAGTAGGCGTCGTTGTTTTCCCGACGATATACCTGAACATCCTTCATACCCTGCTTCATTGCGCGGGCGACGGCAACCGGATCATTAATAATCAGCTGGTAGCGTTTGCGGGCGCTTTCGCCCAGAGTGTCGCCAATAAAACGGTCGATATCTTCAAGGTACGCGCGGGTTTCTTCCGGCCCGGTAATAATTAGCGGGAATGGAATTTTCTGATTATCCGGATGTGACAGTACCCCAAGGATATAAAGAATTTCTTCTGCTGTGCCTGGGCCGCCCGGGAAGACAATAATGCCGTGGGCCATACGCACAAAAGCTTCAAGACGCTTCTCAATATCCGGCAAGATCACCAGCTCATTCACAATAGGGTTGGGAGATTCTGCGGCAATAATGCCGGGCTCAGTAATGCCGATATAGCGACCGTCACGGATATGCTGTTTGGCGTGTCCGATGGTCGCGCCTTTCATCGGGCCTTTCTTCGCGCCCGGACCACAGCCGGTGCCTATATCCATGCCGCGCAGGCCCAGTTCGTAGCCCACTTCTTTGGTGTACTGATATTCATGCGGCGGGATTGAGTGGCCACCCCAGCAGACAACCAGCTTTGGCTCCACATCGGGCTGCAACAGGTTGGCGTTACGCAGCAAGTGGAATACGGCGTTGGTGATGTCTTCGCTGTTATTCAGATCAAAGCGGTGTGCCTGCAGGATAGATTCCTGAGCATAGAGGATATCGCGCAGTACAGAGAATAGCTGTTCGCGCACACCACGGATAATTTCGTTGTCGACGAATGCACCTTCAGGCGCTCCGGAGAGTTGCAGAACGATACCGCGCTCTTCCTGTTCTACCGTGATATGGAAATCCCGGTAGGCACCTTCCAGTTGGTTGTAGTCGTCTTCCTGGCTGCCGGCTGAAAGCACGGCAAAGGCACAGCGGCGCAGCAATTCGTGAGCACCGCTACTTACGTCAGTGAGTTGTTGAATTTCATGCTGCGACAGAACGCGCAGATGGGTTTTCGGATGAATCAGTTCGTATTGTTTAGCCAATTTAACTCCTAAGCCCACAATTCCAGCGGACCATAGTCGCTGAGCAGGCGCAATAAATCGGTGCGGGTGATGAGACCTGTGAGGCGTTGTTCGTTATTAATCACAGGTAAAGCACCGATGTGATAATCACATAATAATCTGGCGGTCTGACGGATATCTGTGCTGTCGAGCACACAGTAGACCGGTCGTGTTGCAATATTCAGCAACGGCGAAGACATCTGCTGAGAGCCCTCTGCTAACGATCTGAGCAGGCTCCGGTCAGAGACCATCGCGACAGGTACACCTTCCTGATTTACCAACGGGAGGTGGTGGATTCCATGCTGAAGCATCCGTTCATATGCCTCTTCAATGGTTGCGTCGTCAGGGATTGTAATAACCTCTTCTTCCATGATATCCCCTGCATAAGCGACGGCCTGGGGAGTATGTTGTTTCTGTTCGCGGTGTCCATCAGGGGAGTAGGTGAGGCTGTTGAACGTGCCGGTCGGCTCATTCTTGTGCAGGTCTGCTGCCGGGCTGATGGCAGACGTCGCCCGCACCCGTCGGCGAGGGCCTTCAACAGGCGTTTCTATGCGACGCCCCATGTCGAATACGATCAATCCCATAACGTTATACCCAGCACCTGATTCCAGTGCAGCAGAGCTCCAATAGCAGGTTGTCTGTACATAAGTATAGCTGGGAGGGTGGGCGCTGTGGGTATTGCTCAGATATGTAGAGCAATACCATCCAGGCGGCTGAGAATGCGATCGGTGTAGCGCATTACCAGAAAGGGTACCAGGCGTGCTTCTGCGTCGGTAGCCGCTGTTTCAATAAACATCCACTGACTACGGATTTTATCCAGCTGACGCTGCGCATCTGTCGATGTTACCCGGCTGCGCAGATCGACGATGCCAAGATCGAAGCGGCGGCAGAGTGAACTGATATCGACACTATCGACTGTTAGAGGAGCGCCCATGGATGAGGCGGCACGTTCAATGTAACGTTCGACGACATTCAACAGCAGGTTTTTCTGCTCACGCTGCCAGATAACCAGTTCAGGCAGCGTAACTTCGCTGTTCATCAACAGGTTTTCAGCAAGCAGTTCAAGTTCGCTTAACAGTGAGCGCTGAGCCTGTCGCATCAGCGTTACTACCTGCAGCTCCGGGTAGTTGGCCTCGCGGATTTCATGAACGTTCTGATCTAGCAGGCGGTTGAATTCGGTCCAGTGGGTCTGGATATTGCTGCCGGCAACGGCGTACTTTTCATCCAGTTGAGTGACCAGATTGGTATGCTCCGAAGCAACCAGGTCGCGTTGGCGCAGAAGCTCTTCAATGAGCTGCGGATTCCCTTCGTCAGCCTGTACGTGGTAATACTTCAGCAGAAGTGTTTTGACGTCGACGCTGAGCTCGAATACGCTTTGCTCTGTAACCGACCCGGCGGCATGCGCAGAGAGGCTCATAAACAGAGTGAGTATCAGTGATCGCAGGAGTAACATAGGTCCTTCTCGGTGTGTACCTGAACAAGCGTGAAGCGACAGAAAGTTGACCATGTTAAGCGCATGTATGCAAGCGGGTTTTTGTCATCTGATGAGCTGTAATTCACATTATGGAAAGAGTATTTCGTCTCACAATCTCATGCCCTGACAGGGTGGGTATTGTGGCAAAAGTTGGCCAGTTCTTCTCCGGACACGGAGGTTGGATTGTGCAGGCAAACCATTATTCAGATCCGGAGAGTGGCCACTTCTTCATGCGCCACTGTATTCGCGCAGACTCACTGCCGTTTGATGTAGAAGGCTTGAAAGAGGCATTCGCTCCGATTGCTGAAGAGTTCGAAATGGACTGGCAGGTCAGCGATAGCGGTGCACCGAAAAAAGTCATTCTGATGGCGAGCAAGCAGAGCCACTGCCTTGTAGATCTGTTGCATCGCTGGCACAGCAAAGAGCTGGAATGTGATATTCCGTGCGTTATTTCGAACCACGACGATCTTCGCTCGCTAGTAGAGTGGCACGGAATACCCTATTTCCATGTGCCGGTTGACCCTGCGAACAAGGCGGAGCACTTCCGCCGCGTGACCGCAATTGTCGAAGAGCACAAAGCGGACACGATCGTTCTGGCGCGCTATATGCAAATTCTTCCGGAAGAAATCTGCGCTAAGTATGTCGGCCAGGTAATCAATATTCACCACAGCTTCCTGCCGTCGTTTGTCGGTGCAAAACCGTATCATCAGGCAGCTGAGCGCGGTGTGAAACTGATTGGTGCCACCTGTCACTACGTAACCCAGGAGCTGGATGCCGGTCCGATCATTGATCAGGATGTGATCCGTATCAGCCACAACGATACCGTGGAAGATATGGTGCGCCTCGGCAAAGACGTAGAGAAGATGGTGTTGGCGCGCGGGGTGCGGAGTCACCTGGAAGATCGAGTGCTTCTCCACGGTAACAAGACCATCGTCTTCTGAGCCTGCCTGCATCGTCATAGCTTTGTTAAACATCGGCCAAAGAATACTCACTTAGCAATAGTAAGCTCCGTTTCTTTGGCCGACGTTTGCCGCGTTATGACTTCTTCGCCGACGGCTCAGTGTTAAAGCTGGCTGCCTGGCTGACGCTTTAACCGATTGGAAGGCTCATTTTCGAAAGGCAATAAAAAAGCCGGCGTAATGCCGGCTTCTTTATTGGCGTTGCTGTGATCAGATCATTTCGATCGCAACAGCAACGGCTTCACCACCACCGATACACAGAGCAGCAATACCTTTCTTGCCGCCGGTGTTTTTCAGAGCGTTCATCAGGGTCACGATCAGACGTGAACCAGTTGAGCCAACTGGGTGGCCCTGCGCACATGCACCGCCGTAGATGTTTACTTTCTCAGCATCCAGGTTGAATGCGTCAATTGGCATCATGGCAACCATGGCGAAGGCTTCGTTGATTTCCCACAGGTCCACTTCGTCTTTATTCCAGCCGGTTTTGGCCAGCAGAGTTTCAATAGCGCCACAAGGAGCGATAGTGAACTCAGAAGGATGCTGAGAGTGAGTGCTGTGTGCAACGATGCGTGCAACAGGCGTCAGACCTTTTGCTGCCGCAACAGATTCGCGAGCCAGAACCAGAGCAGATGCGCCGTCAGAGATTGAAGAGGCGTTTGCCGCAGTGATGGTGCCGTCTTTACGGAACGCAGGGCGCAGAGACGGGATCTTCTCAATGTTGGCGTTGAATGGTTGTTCGTCCTGAGCAACGACCGTTTCGCCTTTGCGGTCAACGACGGTTACAGGCACGATTTCTGCGGTATTGTGGCCAGCTTCGATCGCCGCTTTAGCGCGGTTCAGAGAGCGGATGGCATATTCGTCCATCTGTTCACGGGTGTAACCTTTACTGTCTGAAGTTTCCTGAGCGAAAGCCCCCATCAGCTTGCCAGTTTCAGCGTCTTCCAGACCGTCGAAGAACATGTGGTCTTTCGCCTGATCGCCATGACCCATGCGGTAGCCAGTGCGGGCATTTTCCAGAATGTATGGCGCCTTAGACATAGACTCCATACCGCCAGCAACAGCGATATCAACAGAACCGGCTTTGATGGCATCGTGCGCCATCATGGTCGCTTTCATACCAGAACCGCACAGCTTGTTAATAGTCGTAGCACCAGTGTTGTCTGGCAGGCCAGCTTTACGCATTGCCTGGCGAGCAGGACCCTGACGCAGACCCGCAGACAGTACGTTGCCCATGATAACTTCCTGAACGTCAGCGGCTTCAATACCAGCGCGCTTTACGGCTTCAGCAATAGCAACGGCACCCAGTTCCGGGGCAGTAACAGAGCTCAGGCTGCCCTGGAAACCACCCATAGGGGTACGGGCGCCAGCAACAATAACAACGGAATCCTGATTCGACATGCGGATCTCCTGCATCAGTAGTTGGTTTAAGAGGCCGGCTATTCTACGCCAAAGTTGTATGTAAAGCACCGGTCAGCGGTTTGGTAGGTTCTCAGATCTGAACTAGGCTTGATTACGATCAGATACAAAATCACGCATTCCGGGTTGCGGAATCATACTTTCGGGCGATGAGGGTATGAGCTGGCGGGATTATAGTCAGGTAAGGTCCGGCGAAGGTCAGGATGACGCCTGCTGGGATCAACTGATAACCATAACAAACTCATGACAGGTACACGTATGGTGAAGAAGACTTTACTCAGTCTGGCCATCGCAGCCACAGCCGCAGGTCTTGCGGGCTGTAACACGAGCGGCGATTATTCCGTAGACACAAAAGCAGTGACCGCTGGCGGCGAGGGTTCGACACCTTCTGTTATTACTCCGGTCTTCTCGGCTGCAAATGCCAAACTGCCATTGTTCAGCGATTTTATTTTTGCAAATGCAGCAGTCACTGATGGCACCGCGAGTGTTGGCGATAGTCAGCCACCGGTAACCACTGCTCTTAACTCGGCTGAAGGCGCTTCTGTAAGTGCACCAATTGATATTGAATTTTCCGGAGACCTGGATCCTTCAAGCCTTACCTCTCCACTGGCAGTAAATCTGATTAAATTGCGTAATGCCGCAGATGATAGCGCCATTGATGCTCTCG
>JAYNJA010000174.1:0-6302 GCA_038109705.1 Thalassolituus sp.
GAAAACGACTTCCGTAAAGAAGGTCTGGAAGGTAACTGGTACATGAATGACGATAACCGTCTGCAACTGCTGACCTTCCACCACTATGGTCTGAGCACTGGCTATGACACTTACCAGAGCCAGGCCGACTGGATTCATCGCCTTAACGATAATCAGCAGGTTTCTGTCGGAGTAATCACCTCCCAGCAGGAAAGCACAGAAGCAACCCAATACTCAGATCAGTTAAGTCTGGGTTATAGCCAGCGCCTGATGAATAACCGTCTGACACTGGGTAGCCAGCTTCTCACCAATATCTCTGAGCGTTCAGATGCGTATGATCGTCTGTTGTTAGGCGCCGATTACCAGCTCAACAAGGACTACAGCGTTTTTGCGGAGCACGAAACCGGCTTCACTTCTGATGCACCGGAGCGCAGCGTCATGGGTATCCGTGCAACGCCGTGGGCTGGTGCCCGGGCTGAGCAAAGCATTGAACAGGTTGAAGTGGATGATAACTATCGACTTTTCGCAGTCTCCGGCCTGAGCCAGGACTTCCTGCTGACAGATCGCTGGAGCCTGAGCGCCGGCTTCGAACAATCGAAAGATCTCGAAAACTCTGTTCCTGAAGAAGAAGGTACAACCGAGAACTTCCATGCAGTTCATGCCGGTTCTGCCTACCGCAGTGAAGACTGGCAGTGGAACAACCGGGTTGAGTACCGTAACGGTTCAACACTGGATAAATGGGTTGCACGCACAAATCTCTACCACCCATTGAACGACGCGCTGGCCACTGGCGGCAGCATCGACTGGTTCAATGAAGCGGCAACTGACTACTATGCGAACCAGTTAGATGTGCGTTTCGATCTGGCGCTGCGCCCACGTAAGAATCCATATGCCCTGCTGTGGCAGACCCGCTGGGTTCAGGATTCTATCGGTGGCATCGGTGTGCCTGACCGCACACGTCGCCTGATCAACAATGCTCACCTGAACTGGATGATCACTGATCGGGATCAGCTGGCAACTCAATACGGTATCAAGCGTGTTCTGAATCAGTACGACGGTGATAACTACGCATCAACGACTGATTTTATGGCCGCTGAATGGCGCCATCACCTGACTGACCGTTGGGATATTGGTGCTCACGGTCGTCGTCTGCACGGCTACGAGGCTGGGCAGGTGAACCATGGTGCCGGCCTGTCTGTAGGCTTTATCCCGGCAACCAATACCTGGGTTGGCCTGGGTTATAACTTCACTGGCTTCATCGATCAGGACTTCTCTGCCGCCAACTTCACGGCACAGGGTATCTACCTGAAACTCCGCTTCAAAGCGGACCAGGACTCACTCGCTGCGATGCGCGCCGCATTCCGTTAACTCCGTCACAAATGATGGTGCTGGCCTGGTTTACACTCCGGCCCAGGACTTACAGGAGTTGGTATGACACAGCGAGTGGCCCCCCTGACGGCATCGAGGCCGTTGCATAGTACAACACCAAGAGAACGGCTTATTGATCATGAGGGGCAGCCCCTCTTCGGTCGTTTTGATCTTCCTGTACGTGATATTAATTTCCGCGACTACGATCTTCGTACGCCGCTTGGTGCGCCCGTGCATCCTAAAAAGCGCCATCAGCGCTTCAACCAGTTCCAGTTTATTTCTATTCAGGCAGATCCATTATTTATTGGCCTCGCCATTGTCCGCCTGCGATATGCCAGTCACGCGTTTCTCTATCTGTACGATCACGCCTCAGGTGACTGGTCAGACTACCGATTCACCAGCCTTGGGCGGCGCGGCCTGCGTTTCGGACAAACGCCAAATGATGATGTCGTCAGCTTTATGAAAGGCCGCAACCGGCTGACTATTAAGGCGACTCAGCGCCCAGGTATCCGCAAAGTACGCGTCAGTCTGACTGACGGCACCAGAATCAATGCCACTATCGATGAAAGCACGCATTACCTACCACTGGCACTATGCACACGCACGGGCTTTAACGGTTGGACTTATACGCAGAAAAGCAACGCCAGAGTATGCCAGGGTGACGTCGACTGGAAAGGACGAACGTACAACCTTGAAGCCTTACACGCGTTAGCTGGCACCGACTGGAGCGGTGGCTATATGCGCAAAGAGACCAGCTGGAACTGGGCGAGTATCTCGGCGACACTTCCAGACCGTCGTAAATTCGGCTTGAACCTCGCCGCTGGCGTGAACGAAAGTGGTTTTACTGAAAACACGGTCTGGCTGGATGGCGTACCGGAAGAACTCCCTCCGGTACACTTTCAGTTTAACCGGGACAAGCCAGAATCAGGTTGGGAAATACGTTCTGCCGACGACAGGGTTCGTCTTCATTTTGACCCCGTCATTCACTACCGGGACAAAACTAATGCGGTGATTGTGGCGAGTAACTTCCGCCAGCACCTGGGGCGCTTTCATGGTGAAATCGACCTTGCCCACGAAACCCTGCAGCTTAACTACGTCTGGGGTCTCGCTGAAGATCACTATGCGAAATGGTAAAGGCCAAATGGTAAGAGTGCAGATGATAGGTGCCTGCTGGTAAGCGACTATTCGCTTACCAGCTCACTGATCTCAAGACTGATTGCATCACTTCCACGACTGGCCACTCCAGCCTGCTGGATCTGCCAGTCACCAGGCTGAGCCAGAGGTTGTCCTGACAACGACACACGCGCCGTAACAGTCACTTCGTCCACACTACCCAGTGTTGGCATACCCGGAGCCATAGCAACAGATCCATCCAGCACAACTTTTGTTGGTAACTGCGATACTGTCAGGCGCTGTACTGCCAGTGGCATTGGTGGGCCCTGCAGCGCACGGGCAAGTACAAACACAGTGGTATTGGCATCGACCGCAGCGCGGGCTTCGTCAGAAATACTGACCACAACTTCGATACGGGCTGGCACCATCCAACTCAGATCGACCGAACCACCCTGCTGTTCGATTACCTCGGCTGCGCGCTGAATGCCGTTTTCGATAGTGCGTGCTTCCATACCACCCGGCAGTTGAATCCATAGCTTACGCCAGTAACCTATCGCTTCTTCGTAATAGCCCAGCTCATAGGCAAGGATACCTGCCAGCCCGAGCGGCTTACGTTGCTCAGGGGAAAGTTCTAACGCCTCTTTCAACTGGTTGTAGATGTCTTCAGATGGCTCCTGATTCGCGGCAAAGAAACGCGCCTGAGCAACTAAAGTGAGAATGGCAGCACGATCCTGCACCTGCTCTGGTTTCAGAGTGTCCAGCAGCTCTGCATACGCCTGAGCCGCATCCGCAAAGCGACCTTCCGCCTCAAATAATCGGCCACGCAGAAATGCCCAGTCCATATTCTCAGGATCACGTTCAGATGCACGGGCCATACGTATTTCGAGCTCTTCGTATTCTGCTGGACGAAGTTCCGCCTGGGTCGAAAACTCGAGCAACTGAGTCGCGCGCACTTCATTACCTGCTCCCCAGAACTGATACATGACCCAGGTACCAGCTAAAGACAACGACAGCAGAAATGCCATCAGAATCAGTCGTGCGCCCTTTCCAGGACTATTAGCAAACGCTGCACGGGAATCCGCAGCAGCAAGTAGCTCCCGATCAAGTTCCAGTAACATCGCTTCCCGGTCAGCCGCATCAAGCTCCATCTGCTCGATATCGTCACGTCGCTCTTTGTACAAACGCAGATTTTCATCTGTCTGCAACTCATCAGGTTTAGCCGCAGCGGCCTCGGCCTGACGCAATGCCGGGTACACCAGCACTGCCAATAAAATCAGAAGTAGCAGTATCAGTCCGGCAATCATGAGTTTCTGTTCTCCGCGGTCGTATCAGCAGTCGTCTCGCTATCGTTAAGGCGAGCTTTCAATTCATTCAGTTTCTGCTGTTCTTCTGCAGTAAGTACCGAAGGCGATGCCCCAGCCTGCCGACGCAGGCCGATCACGAGGATGATACCGAATATCAGCATCAGCACAGGAGAGCCCCACAGCAGCAGGGTATCCAACCGGAATGGTGGTTTATATCGAACAAAGTCCCCGTAGCGGGCAACCAGATAGTCCACCACTTCCTGATCGTTTTTGCCTTCCTGCATCAGCTCATAGACCTTATCGCGCAGGTCGGCAGCCACGGGAGCATTCGAATCCGCCAGATTCTGGTTCTGACACTTAGGACAGCGCAGATCTTCGGCCAGCTGTTCAAAACGCGCAGCATCAGCCGGATCTTCGAAGGGATACTTGTGACCATCAATAACGGCGTAAGCGCTCGCAGAGAACAGGCTGATCAAGAGAATGCATACCTTCATCGCGTTCATTTCAGAGCCTCGAATTCTTTGCCAAAGACTTCCCAGACGCGTGGATTCAGATCTCCGATGTGCTTACCACGGATAATGCCCTGACTATCCACCAGAAACGTCTCAGGAGCACCATATACGCCTAACTCCAGACCCAGCTTACCAGCAGGGTCTGCCAGGTTGTATTCGTAAGGATTACCATAAAGAGAAAGCCAGTCACGGGCTTTGGCGTCGTCATCCTTGTAGTTGATGCCGATTATACGCACGCCCTGCTCCGCCAGTTCATTCAAGAAGGCATGTTCGGCTTTACAGGTCGGACACCAGGTTGCCCAAACGTTCACTAACGCAGGCTGACCTTTAAGGTCTTTGGTTGTCAGAGTGCGGCCATCTTCAACAACACCTAACTCAAACTCGGGAAACGGCTGGCCGATTAAGGGCGACGGCAGGCTGGTTTTATCTTCGATACCCAGCCCGATCCAGAAGACGAAGCCCATCAGGGCAAAAACGACAACAGGAATAAACAGAAGAAGACGGTTCATGCGGATGCTCCTGCTGCCTTCGCGGTCTTACCAGCACGACGACGATAACGCTTATCCATTACTGCCATCAGGCCACCAACGGCCATAAAGATGGCTCCCAACCAGACCCAACGCATAAAAGGTTTCACCTGCAGACGCATGCCCCAGGCATTGCCTTCGAGCTGTTCACCCATAGAGACATAAACATCACGGAACAGAGTCACATCAATGGCAGCTTCAGTCATGACGCTGCCACGTGCGTTATAGCGACGTTTTTCAGGTGTGAGTACTTCAACAACCTGACCATCTTTCTTGAGGTTAAACCGCGTCGCCTGCGAGGTATAGTTCGGACCCTCAATGGTACCGGCCTGGACAAACTCAAACTGGTAGTCACCGAGAGTTTCAACCTGACCCGGTGCCATACGCACAGATTTCTCAATACTGTAATTGGCGACCATAGTGACGCCAATGATGGTTACTGCGACACCAATATGCGCCAGCACCATACCCTGATAACTCAGACCAAGAGAGAAAATGCGGCCGACCTGACCTCGTGCTTTTTTCCAGACATCGACCAGGGTCGCCAGAATCAGCCAGAAGCTGATGGCCATACCCAGTACCACTGCAGCTTTGATTTTTCCTGCGGCCACTGCTGCCACGACCAGCGCAAAAATAATCGCCAGAACACCAGCAATCCAGAGCTGACCGCCTAAGCGCGACACTGAGTCTGCTTTCCAGCGGGACATAGCGCCGATGCCCATCAATAGAGCGAGAGCCACTGTTAAGGGCACAAACATGGTATTGAACCAGGCAGCCCCGACGGAGAGCTTACCCAGCCCCATAAAATCGTATACCAGCGGATACAGAGTACCGGTAAGTACTGCCAGTGCCATTACGACAAGCAGCAGGTTGTTGAGCAACAGGAAGGTCTCACGGGACATCACTTCGTAACGTCCAACGGAGGCAACGGTCGGTGCCTTAATTGCGAACAGCAGCAGAGAGCCACCAACGCAGATACCTAATAGCGCGAGAATGAACACCCCACGCTCAGGATCAGAAGCGAAAGCATGCACAGACGTCAGTACACCGGAGCGCACCAGGAAGGTCCCCAAGAGGCTCAGAGAAAAGGCAAAGATCGCCAACAACACCGTCCAGCTTTTAAACAAGCCCCGCTTTTCTGTGACTGCCAGTGAGTGCAGCAGCGCGGTAGCCACCAGCCATGGCATCAGCGAGGCATTCTCTACTGGATCCCAGAACCACCAGCCACCCCAGCCCAGCTCGTAATATGCCCACCAGCTCCCCAGTGCGATACCTACCGTCAGAAAGATCCAGGCGGCGGTTGTCCATGGGCGGGACCAGCGCGCCCATGCCGCATCAAGACGGCCACTCATCAGTGCTGCCAGGGCAAAAGCAAAGGCGACCGACAGGCCGACATAGCCCATATACAGCGTTGGCGGATGAACAATCAGACCGAAATCCTGTAAAAGAGGATTGAGGTCGCCGCCCTCCATAGGCGGGCTTGGTAAGGCACGGGCAAA
>JAYNJA010000175.1:0-2113 GCA_038109705.1 Thalassolituus sp.
GAAAATAATTTTTCGGATCTTCAGCATTAATACGGAACTGCAACGCATACCCACGATGCTGAATATCTTCCTGACGCACACTTAAGGGCTTACCACCGGCGATACGTAATTGTTCGCGGACAATATCAATACCTGTAATCGCCTCAGTAATAGTGTGCTCAACCTGCACCCGGGTATTCATTTCCATGAAATACACTTCGTTGCCAGTGAGCAGAAACTCCACCGTACCCGCGTTTACATACCCCACAGCTTTGGCAGCCTTTACCGCAAGGCCTCCAATATAGTCACGTTGCTCTGGTGTCAGCTGCGGGCTAGGTGCAATCTCAATCAGCTTCTGGTTACGACGCTGAATAGAACAGTCGCGCTCGTACAGGTGCACCACATTACCGTCGTTATCGCCCAGAATCTGAACTTCGATATGGCGTGGGTTCACGATACATTTTTCAAGGAACACTTCGGCAGAACCGAATGCTTTAGTCGCTTCAGAAATAACTCGCGGGTACTGCTGTCGCAGATCATCTGCACTGTCACAGCGGCGGATACCACGGCCACCACCACCTGATGTGGCCTTAATCATTACCGGGTACCCCACCTTCTCGGCCAGAGCCAGAGCCTCTTCGACATCGGCAAGATTGCCATCAGATCCCGGCGTAATAGGCACACCCGCAGCACGCATACTGTCGCGCGCCTGAGTTTTATCGCCCATTTTATGAATCACATCAGAGGATGGGCCAATAAAAGTCACGCCTTTTTCTTCGCACAGGCGGGCGAATTCAGCATTCTCTGAAAGGAAGCCATAACCGGGATGAATGGCATCACAACCGGTCTGAACCGCGAGGCTCACAATGCCAGCCGGATCAAGATAACCACGCAGCGGGTCGTCGCCGACAGAGTAGGCTTCGTCTGCACGCTTCACATGCAGGCCGTAGCGGTCGGGGTCGGTGTAAATCGCCACAGAACGAATGCCAGCCTCGGCGCAGGCGCGCACAATGCGGACAGCAATCTCTCCGCGGTTGGCAATCAGTACTTTCTTCAACATGGGTTATCCCCCTCAAAGATGATGCACTCACGATAAGTCAGGCTTACGAGAAGGAATAATTGATAAATTTTCTACTTTCTATAAGTTAAGACTTATAGGTAACTGCGAAGTGATCAACCATGCCACTCTCCGTACAAAAAATAGCCAGTCGTTTAACGTTTCGCCAGCTCCAGGTATTTAAGGCAGTTTATGATCTGAAAAGTTACAGTCAGGCGGGAGAATTATTGGGCCTGACTCAGCCGGCCGTGAGTAGTCAGGTTCGCCAGCTTGAACAGGCGTTAGCGACACCGGTGTTTGAATATGTGGGACGCAAACTCTATGTCACCGCTGCCGGTGAGCGTCTGCATCAATGTGTTGACGGCATCTTCACCGAACTGCGAGACCTGCAGACAGATCTTGCCGCACTGAAAGGCCGCGTGGCCGGCGAGCTGCGGCTTACCGCAGTAAATACTGCACAGTACGTCGTGCCTTACCTGATGCGTGCTTATCTGGACCTGAATCCCGAGGTCAAAGTCAGCGTTCGCGTAGTAAACCGCTCCGCAGCGATTGAGCGGCTTACTGATAACGCTGACGACCTGGTGATTATGGGTATGGTGCCAGACGGCCGCGGTCTGATCTCTATTCCCTTCCTCGATAACGAACTCGTACCCGTTGTGCCGCCAGAGCATCCTTTATTGGCACAGGTTGAAGTGACCCCTCAGGAGTTTCTCAACAGTCAGTTACTGATACGTGAGGCCGGTTCAGGAAGCCGCTTAGCACTGGAAGTACATTGCCACGAAGCACGCCTTAAGATACCTGAAGCCATGCAGATGGGGTCGAACGATGCGGTAAAGCACGCGGTCATGGCCGGACTGGGCGTCGCTGTACTGCCGCGTTTAAGTATTCTTCCAGAGCTGCATTTAGGGGCCTTGAAAGTACTCGATATCAAAGGCTTTCCTCTGCGCCGTAGCTGGTGTCTGGTGCACCCGGCAAACAAACACCTGACACCTGCCGCGCGGGCCTTTGTTGAATACATTCAACAGAATATGGGGGCCTTAAGTCATCAGTTTGAAAAACTCGATATCAAGTAACCCG